>DTZC01000193.1 GCA_012961565.1 Dehalococcoidia bacterium | reverse complement strand
TAATCATATTAACACCTTCAACTATAACTTTCTGCTTCTGGGGCAGAGCCCGCCGCACTCTGCCCTTCTTACCTCTGTCCTTGCCTGCAATAACCAGGACTGTATCGTTTTTCCTTATCTTCATCTCAAAGGACCTCGGGAGCCAGGGATATTATCTTCATAAAATTTCTGTCCCGGAGTTCTCTCGCCACTGGACCGAAGATGCGAGTACCCCTGGGGTTGTTCCTATCGTCTAAAATGACAGCTGCATTGTCATCAAACCTAATATAGGAGCCATCCGGTCGGTGATGCTGTTTAGCCATGCGTACAATTACTGCTCGTACCACATCGCCTTTCTTCACCACACCGCCGGGTACCGCTCGCTTTACCGTCGCCACAATAACATCGCCAATGGTGGCATAGCGCTTGCGTGTGCCACCGGGCACATTGATACACATAATCTGCCGGGCTCCAGTATTATCTGCTATTTTCAGTCTGGTATAAGGCTGGATCACTGGTCCTCATCTCTGACTGAGTCCTATATCGCATCAGTAGGCTCGACTTCGGCCGCTTCCTTTCTCCTTATTATCTCTACTACTCTCCAGCGCTTGTCCTTGGACAAGGGCCGTGTCTCAATAATCCTTACTACATCTCCAATTTTGCAAGCATTAGTCTCATCATGGGCTTTAAACTTAGAAGTGTGCCTGACGACCTTCTTGTAAAGCGGATGGCGCCTTAAGCTTTCGCTCGACACCACCACAGTCTTATCCATTTTATCGCTTATTACTCTACCGATTCTGACCTTTCTTCTTGCTTGCATGGTCTATCTTATGCCAAGTTCCCTTTCTCTTATTATTGTCTTAATTCTGGCAATTTTCCGCTTAACTTTAGGCAGTTCGCGATGGTTGGCGAGTTGTCGAGTAGCCATGCGAAATCGCAAATTGAAAAGTTCTTGACGAGCCTCCTCCAGCCGCTTTGCCAGCTCCTCATCGCTTAGAGCGCGGATTTCCTCTACTTTCAACTTTTTGCCTCTTCCTTTTCCTTAGCAGTTTCTTTTACCACAAATCTGGTAGCAATAGGCAATTTATAGGAAGCTAAATGCATTGCCTCCTTAGCCAGATTTTCTTTTATGCCGCTTATCTCAAATAACATTCTACCCGGCCTGACTACGGCTACCCAGTGGTCAGGTGAGCCCTTGCCGCTGCCCATTCTCGTCTCGGCTGGCTTCCTGGTCACCGGTTTGTCTGGGAAAATACGAATCCACATCTGTCCACCGCGGCGCAAGTAACGAACCATGACACGGCGGGCAGCCTCAATCTGTCTGGCTGTTATCCACGCCCCCTCTTGAGCTTGCAACCCGAACTCGCCAAAGGCTATAGTATTACCTACCTGTGCCTTGCCTCTCAAGTGACCTCGTTGGGCTTTACGATATTTCACTCGCTTCGGCTGTAACACTTTCTCTCCTTACTTCAGGGTAAACATGACCTTTATAAATCCAGACTTTAACTCCGATATTGCCTAACGTAGTCCGGGCTTCTGCGAAACCGTAGTCTATATCGGCGCAGAGCGTATGCAAAGGTAATTGCCCTTGAAGGGTAGTCTCACGGCGTGCGATTTCCACACCTCCCAGCCGCCCGGCGCAGCTTATCTTCACCCCCTTAGCTCCAGCTTGCATGGTTCGAAAGGCAGCTTGTTTCATGGCTCGCCGGAAAGCCACCCTGCGTTCAAGCTGGTCAGCTACACTTCTGGCTACTAGGCAAGCCTCGAGCTCTGGCTGTTCAACTTCCTTGATTGTCAATCGCACTTTTTTGCCGCATATTTCCTCTAGGTAGGCTCGCAACTCCTCAGCGCGTTGCCCTCCTCTACCGATGACAATCCCGGGACGAGCTGAATACAAGGTCACCAGGATTTCATTTCCTTGGTGGTCAGTCTCTACCCTAGCAACACCACCATCAGAACACCTTTCCTCGATAGCCTGGCGCAACTTCAAGTCATCGTGCAAAAACCCGGTATAGTGTCTCTCATCATACCATTTGGCATGCCAACCACGAATAACTCCGATTCTAAAACCATAGGGATGAACTTTATGTCCCACTTCCCTCCTCCTCTACAAAGACACTGATGTGAGTAGAACGTTTCAATATCGGATTTACTCGCCCTCTTGCTTGCGGTCGGAATCGTTTCAGAGTGTGACCTTCATCGGCAAAGATTTGTGTGATCTTGAGCTCAGCCGGTTCCATCTGGAAATTGTTCTCTGCATTTGCAGCTGCCGATTTGATTACCTTGGCTACAGCACGGGCAGCCGGCGTGGGCAAAAACCTGAGAATGTTCAAAGCCTCGTCAACCTTTTTGCCCCGCACCAAATCGACAACCAGCTTGACCTTTCGAGGTGAGATGCGAACGTCTTTAGCTACCGCCGCTACTCTCATAATCACTAATTAACCTCTCCTCCTCGCTTGGATGGCCACCTGTGATTTTGCAATGTGCCCTCGGAACGTTCGAGTCACGGCAAACTCTCCTAGCTTATGCCCTACCATGTTCTCGGTGATGAAGATGGGCACATGCCGCCGACCGTCATGCACCCCAATTGTGTGACCAATCATTTGGGGCAAAATCGTGGAAGCACGTGACCAAGTTTTTATCACCATCTTCTCACCGGAGCGATTTAGTGCCTCAATCTTTTTGAGCAACTTGGGGTCGCAGTATGGTCCCTTTTTAGATGAACGTGACATTCTTTCTGCCCCTCAAAGTTTTCTACTTCCGACGCTTCACAATCAGTCTATCTGAAGCCTTGTGGCGGCGAGTCTTTGCTCCCAGCGCTGGCTTACCCCACGGCGTTTTGGGTGCCAAGCCGCGAGGGGCTCTACCCTCACCACCCCCGTGGGGATGGTCTCGTGGTGTCATGGCAGAGCCGCGGACCTGGGGACGTCGCCCTAGCAATCTCGCCCGCCCGGCTTTACCTAACTTTATGCCCTGATGCTCAACATTACCCACTTGCCCCACAGTAGCCATGCAGGTAATTAGAAAACGCCGAATCTCGCCCGAGGGCAAGCGAACAAGTGCATAATTGTCTTCTTTGCCTAGAAGTTGAGCTGCTGTCCCAGCGCCGCGTACTATCTGTCCACCTTTACCGGGCTCGAGTTCAAGGTTATGAATCAAAGTGCCATCTGGGATGCGTCTTAGGGGTAAGGCATTCCCCGGCTTGATCTCTGCGTTTTCTCCTGCTATCACCACATCGCCCACACCAAGACCGGAGGGTGCCAGAATGTAGCGCTTTTCTCCGTCAGCGTAGTGAATGAGGGCAATGTGGGCTGTCCGATTTGGGTCATATTCGATAGCTGCTACCTTTCCCGGGACGCCAAATTTATCCCTCTTGAAATCGATAACCCGCAATTTCCGCTTGGCACCACCGCCTCTGTGCCTCACGGTTATGACGCCTCTGTTATTCCTGCCCGCCTTTTTCTTTAGCGGCAACAACAACGACTTTTCGGGGGTGGTCTTGGTTATCTCCTCGAAAGAGGCGCTGACCATACCCCGCCTGCCTGGTGATGTCGGGCGATAGGTCTTTAGTGCCAACGTTTATCTCCCCCTCACTTATTATGGATGTCTCCTCTGCCAACGGGTCTTCTTAAGCAATTTACGATGCTTATGCTTCGCCATTTTTTTCTTGCGCTTTTTAATGACCGAACCCAATTTGAATCCCCTATGGTGACGCCCGAAAAATATTAGCAGAATTTTTCCGAACTTTGAATTTAGACTCCTTCGAAGAACTCAATCTTTTGGCCTGGTTCCAAGATAACAACTGCTTTCTTCCAAGAAGGGGTCAGCACCTGGCGTCTGCCTATCCTTCTTGTTTTTCCTGGCATACGCATCACGTTAACTTTGACCACCTTAACCTTAAACGCTGTTTCCACTGCCTCTCTTATCTGGCGCTTGTTTGCTCCTGGTGCCACTTCAAAGGCATATCTGCCTTGCTCCTTGAAGAGCGTGCTCTTCTCCGTAATTAAAGGTCGCCGTAGTACTTCGTAAAGATGCATTTTTGATGAGCCTCAAGCCTCATTCTCAACCATCATGACCCGTTGCCTGCGAAGTCACTTTGTCACCCCCACAGCTCCTCCACCTTCCGCACTGCGTCAAGGGTCATTATCAGTTTCTTGTGGGACAGCAAATCAGCTACATTAAGCTGTGGCGCTGGCATTGTTTTGACGCCTGGCAAGTTACGGGCTGATTTTACCAGATTGCGGTCCACCTCCGCACTGGCGATAACAGCAGAAGTATCAACCCCTAGCGCCACTAGGATATCTGCCATCGTCTTTGTTCTTGGTCTATCAAACTGGAACTTGTCGATAATCTGCAATGCTCCACTGCTAGCCTTGGCAGACAGCACGCATTTCAAAGCCAGACGCCTCATTTTTTTTGGCATATCTTGTCGGTAGCTCCGCGGATGCGGTCCGAAGGCTACCCCGCCTCCTCTGAGGAGAGGTGACCTGATATCGCCACGACGTGCCCGCCCGGTGTGTTTTTGGGGAAAAAGTTTCCTGCCGCTACCGCTTACTTCACCTCTGGTCTTGGTATCGGCGGTGCCTTGACGCCGATTGGCTAGCTGTCTCACCACTGCTTGGTGAACCACAGCCTCATTAAAGGGGACTCCGAAAACATCGTCCCTTATTTCAATTTGCTCGATTATTTCGCCATTTGAATTGTAAACTGGAACTTGCATCTTCATCTATCTTAACGGGCTTTTCTCAAAAGCAGCAACCCCTTGTTGGCGCCAGGCACCGCTCCTTTTACCAGCACCAAGTGGCGGTCTGAGTCCACGCCAACTACCCTGAGGTTGCGAACAGTAACCTGCTTGTTGCCCATATGTCCAGCCATGCGCGTTCCCTTGAACACCTTCGACGGGTACGAGCACTGCCCGATCGAGCCCGGCACGCGGTGCGACATCGAACCGTGACCGCTGGGTCCGCCGCTGAATCCGTGACGCTTGATGACGCCCTGGAAG
>DTZC01000192.1 GCA_012961565.1 Dehalococcoidia bacterium | reverse complement strand
GAACATCCCCACTATGTCCACTCTCACCATCTTTTTTCTCTTCTTTATCTTTGCCTTTGTCCTTTTCCTGGTCCTGACCACCCGACTCCCGCTGCAGCTTCTTGAAGCCCTTCTCCGATATTCTCCCAATCGCCTGCTGCAAAGCAGGTTTGGCTTGTACCGGTGCCTTTTCTAATACATCCTGTAAAACTGCCAGACTTCTGGAGGCACTCTTCTGCAGCGACTCTTTCATTGGCCTGGTCTCTTCCACCACAGCGGTATCCTCGGCAGCGGCTGCTGGTGATGCAAGCGCAAATGCAGGTGGACATGGTGCATCTGATACAGGTGGTGAGGGTGGTGGAGTTGGTGGAACTAACTTCTGCGGTAAGGTTGCAGCTATGGCGCTCTCTACATGGGCAATTGTCCGACTAGCCTGTTCAAGCTGGTTGGCCAGTCGCTCAGCAGTGATGACAACCGCAGCTGTGTTCCCTTCACGAGCCATAGCTTCAATCTCCTCAGCCCTAGTCAAGGCTAGCTGGGTGTAGATTTCAGCTTTTTGCGATTCCGAGAAGGCAAGCGCTAACCTGACCTGCTCCGTAGCCAGTTTCACCGCATAAAGTGGCTGGCCAGGCAAGGCATCGGCGGATGCAGCTACAGTACCACCTCCGGTTAACAGAATTACAAGCATGGCAACCAATGCCATTGCCCAGGCACGCCGCCAGCTAAATAACCCCGGCTTTTGCGCCTGCCTCGGTTGCCCAGGAAGTTGTGCCTGCTGAAGCCTGACTCGCGCCCAATATCTAAACTCGGGACGGAGTTGAACTGTTGAAGCTCTCCAGGTAAAACCCAGTGCGGTTCTGAGCATCGGTTCCAGCTCAGCTGCATGCTCCGGGTATCTCCTGAGGCAGCTCTCGAAGCTCTCACCCTGGAGTATCCGCTCGTAGCACTCATTGAATATGTCTTCCAGTTTTCTAGACATTCCGCTCTCCGGAGATGACCTTTCGCAACGACGCCGTGGCATTAAATTGCAGGGCTTTTACTGCACCCTCGCTCTTACCCAGCATTTTGGCGACCTCAGCGATTGACAACTGGGCAATAAAACGGAGTGTAGCTACCTCACGCTGGGCTTCCGGCAGCTGCTCCAGCGCCGCTCTTAGTTCCTGAACTTCAGAATGCTGCTCTGCAATCTGCACCGGGTCTTCCATGCCAATTGCTCGCGCCTCATCGAGGCTAGCCCGTTTCTCCTTTGATACTTTTCTTATGTGGTCAACGACTCTGTTATGCGCAATTCTGAACAGCCAGGCAGCAAATGGGAGGTCCCGCCACTTGTAAGAACTGATTGCTTGCAGAGCCCTGATAAATACATCTTGGGTCAGATCCTCCGCTTCAGCCTGGTTTTTCACCTTAACATAAATATACCGGTATATGCGGTCAAAATTCCTGTCGTACAACTCAGTAAAGGCTGCCTGGTCACCATTTACTGCCTGCTTTACTAGATATTCCTCACTAGACACCAGGTTTACCTCATTCTACCCGGTGTCTATTATAGTAAAACGAAATCCAAACGAAAACGTTTATATCAACTTATGCCTGCTGTGCCTTATCCGCCTGCCGAGGTGGGTGTGCGCTCGTTCAGATAGATCCGAGACACTATAATAGTGTCATTATGAAGATAGTTAATGGACTAATCTTTAGAGCTGTTAGACTTAGCCAAAAGGCAGCTGACATATCGAAGGAGGCTCAAAGAAGGTTGAAATGGTTTGATTACTATTATTCCCATAGTCAGAATGCTCGTCTCACTTATCGGCACTTTGACATCTCCCCCCAGACTTTCTATCGTTGGAAACATCGCTACGATCCAAACCATCTAGAAAGTCTAGAGGACCGCTCTCACCGTCCTAAACATGTGCGTCAGCCTACAGCACCTCCAGAGCTTGTAGAGGCAGTGCTTAAACTAAGAGAAGAATATCCGCGCTGGGAGAAGGATAAAATAGCCGTGCTATTGCGAGAACAAGGTCTCCATGTATCTACCTCAATGGTAGGAAGGACCATACGTCGACTTAAAGACCGTGGTGTACTTAAAGAGCCGGTCAAAAATCACGTCTCAGCCCGCAGACGAATACTTAAGCACCCCTATGCTATTAGGAAGCCTGAGGACTATGAGGTGACCCAGCCAGGTGATCTGGTCCAGCTTGATACCCTGGATATCAGACCTTT
>DTZC01000191.1 GCA_012961565.1 Dehalococcoidia bacterium | reverse complement strand
GCCTCGACCCTTCAGGGTCGGGCAGCCGAGGCTAAAGCCTCGGCGCTACAGTGGGATTTGGATTTTAGGGTCGAGTTCCCCAGGTTAAAACCCCGGGGCTACAGGTCTAATAATTTTATCCGCAGGTTAAAACCACGGGGGTTACAGGCAAAAATAATCCCTAGCTAAAGCCTTACAGCTACATTAGTAAACACTCTCACTTTCTTTGCTACTTGAGACCTGTTTCTATTATGGCTTAGCTGTCAGCGGCGCCTTACGTTCTAGTGGGAGTCTCAAGTTTGAGGTAATCAGGTAGTTTCACAACCCCATAACCGGCACGCAAAAAATCTTTATGCATTTTGTCCTAACCCTGGTACACTTGAATTTGTGTGCCCTTGTGATTTACTAGGACGCTGAATTTCCATGATTACAAAGGTGTGGCCTCGGTGAATTAGCTCTCCGCAGGGGACGAAGCCACATTTTCGGAAGCACTTCTGGGCCCGGGCATTCCATTTCAAAGTCTTGAGATAAATCCGTTTCAGGCTGGTCTGCGAAAAGATGTGGTTAAGGGAGATAAGTATCGCGTCAGTCCCGTAACCACGGTCCCAATAAGCCCGGTCTCCAATCATGATACCCATTTCGCCTTCACCCTTAGTTTCATCCATGTTGAAATAGCTACAGTTGCCAATGTGCTTCCCGTCCAGAGTTTCGATGGCAAAGCGGAGGCTTTTACCCGGGTAGTGTAATTCCTGAATATAGGTATTCAGGAATTTTTCGAAGGAGCATGATATAGGGGCAGCAGCATCGAGGCGGCACAGTTCAGCATCTCGCCGCCAACTATAGTCTCTAGCAGCATCTTGCAGCCGTTTTGGACGCAGTCTGACTTTGCTGCCAGTCAGTGTTGGCACCCTGGTCAAAGGTCCAAAGAGAGGGGGTCTTGGCAAAATTGTAACTCCTTAAGTGCTGATTCGGCTGCCTGACGAACTCTGCCTCGTCGGCTCTTGGCTAGCTTGTTCAGGGCTTGTTTAGCGTGCTCACCACCTATTTCGCCCAGGGCTTTGATAGCTGCTTCCTGTACTTGCGCATCTTCGTCGCCAGTTAACTTAAGCAGGTGGGGCACAGCTTCCTCTGCCCCAAGTTCGCCGCAGGCATGAGCAGCCTCATACCGTATTTCAGCCTCGTTGTTGTTTAATTCAGATAGCAAAGCATTGAGCCAAACTGGGTTGCAGTTGCGCCCCATGGCATATATGGCGCTAGCCTTCAGTTTAACGTCTTCGGTGTGATAGGCTTGTTCGATGAGTTCTTTAACCCGGGGGAGGCTGAATGGTGAAATGGCCTCCAGCGCTCGGCGTTTTACCTCACTGCTCTCGGTGGAATTGTCGAGCACTTCAAGCAAGGCGGCGTATATTTCATCCTTATAATGAGCGGGCAACTTTCCTTGCTCAGCCAGCATGGCGAACTTGCCCAAGGCTGTGGCTGCTGCTGCCCGCACTTTCGCAGAACTATCCTCCCTCAAGGTTTGTATTAGTGGAGCGATGGGAACATAATTTTCCTCTATCTCAAGGCCGGTGATTGCTTGGATTCTCACTCTTTCATCGGCGTCGTGCTGACAGGCGATAAAGATACGGCTGAAATCTAGCTTGAAGTCAACTTCACTAAGATGGACCAACTGGGAAATAACCTGATATCGCCTCGATATGTCTGCACCTGCCCATATATCTTTGAAGAATTTCAACTCATCTGGGCTGAGGTCTGATAGGAAGACCAGCTCCGAACTGAGCAGAGGTCTGCTCGAATCGAAGACCTGGGCAATGCGTTGCAACCGTAGGGGCAGTTCTGCTGCCATTATTCTATCTCTTCCTCCTCGTCATCTTCCTCCTCTTCATCTTCCTCGGGTGGCCATACCGGTCTAGTGTAGCGGTCGATGAATTCCCCCATGGCTTCGGCAGCCAGCTTCTTCATTTCCTCGTCTGATTGTTTGGCTAATTTGGCGAGTTCGCCTAGTTCGATATCCAGTTTCAATATTTTGGTCAAGACATCAACTACTGCCAGAGCAGCTTTGGGGTTAGGTATTCGTGTGGTATATGTAGGCACTTCACCGAGTAAACAGATACCTTCGATACCCTTCTCCTTAGCTACTCCCAGGACCAAACCATTGAGTCCGGCAATCTGTATGTCTCCACGGAGGACAACGTCGTATTTCTTCATTACCTCGACGAGCTTTTGGCTTGTGGCAGCTGCCCACACCCTGGGTTTTTCGGTGTGGTGGATTCTGGCGATAGCTGCAGCGCAGGTATACACTCTTTTGACCTTTAGCTTGCGGCTGGTTTCTAACACACAGTTGGCTAGCTCGTAGCCCTTAAAGCTGGGTTGCTCATCGCTGATAAAGAGGACTATGTCGCGGTTGGTATTAGGGTTGTGCCAGTAGTAGAACTTACTCTCTGGGAATTGTGGTGCTTCTATCAAGTTGTTTTTGACTATGATGCCGACAGGGTCAAAGAAATCGAAGGGCTCGATTTCGCCGATTTCTTCAGCGTTCAACTTGTCCTTAATATATCTGGCGACTATAAGTGCTACATTGCCGATGCCAGGCCAGGCAGCAATCAGGTCACATGCTTTAATAGGCGGTTCTTTGAAGAACCTTACAGACTTTTTCATGTATCTACCTCGATATATAAGCATTCACATTGTCTTCGTGGCAACTGATAGCTTGGGGCAGTAGATATGGGGGACTAACACAGTACCCTCGACCCATCGCTCCTCGTCTCCCACTGCCTCTATTTCTCGCAGGACCTGATAGACATTGCCTGAGACCATTGTATCCTTTACCCTACCTATTATTTCCCCGTTTTCTATCTTGAAACCTAATAGGATGTTGCCGCTGAAATCCCCATTCAATATATTGCCTTGCTCAGCGCCCATTAGTAGTTCTATAATCAGTCCCTCCCTTATGTCTTTCACCATGTTATGGAAAGGAACATCGCCCTTGTCGATGACCAGAGAGCTTGGTGAGGGTGTTGGTAGACCACCGTGGCGGTTACCATTGCCAGTACTTTGTGCGTTAACTAGGGCTGCTGTGTGGAGGTCATACAGAAAGTGGGAGACTACACCATGGTCAACAAGGGGCGTTTTCTGGCCCGGCACTCCCTCGTCATCACAAGGGTAACTGGCTATCTGGTAGTGTATGGTGGCATCGTCCCAGAGTGAGAATTTTCTATCAAAAACTTGCTGCCCTAGCTTGTCTTTGAGTGGCGAAGCGCCATTGAGGACTATTTTGCCATTGAAGGCGAATACCAGAGGGGCTATAAGGCTGCTAGCCGCTCCACGGGGTGTGAAAATCACCGGCATTGACCCGGTAGAGATGCTGACGTTTCTCTTAGCTAGCTCAAGCTGATTGGTCACCTCCTCAGCTATGGGCTTGAAGTCAAGCATCGGGTGACATGAGCCCTGACTATCGCCGACAAAGAGTATGTCTTCGTTTCTAACGAGAACACCTTCAAGTCTTATATTGAACATGCTTTTGCTGTAGCCTGCCTCACCGCCCTTTGAATTGGTGAGCCTGACCGAAGTCACCCCTTTGGTTATCGTTGCTTGACATAAAATATCAGATGTGTGCTCTGTTATTGCAGAGATAAGCTGTTCTCCAAGCTGGACCATCTCCTCGACGGAAACAAAATCTATTTGTGGGTCGAATGTATCTACATCAGGATAGCTCTTGAAATTGGGAAAGTCGAACTTGGCTGGCGTACCGAATTGGCTGGTATCGGCTGCCATCTTGACCAACTTCCCTGTGTCAATAATTCCATTAGCCTGGGCGAAGCCGATTTTCCCGTCTCTAATGAGCCTCAGCGCGATGTTAGTGCTCTCCTTACCCTGAATTTGCTTGAGGCGGTTGGCTTCGAAGTGAACGCGAGTCGTTTTAGAGCAAGTCTCAAATAGCTCGGCTTGCTCACTCAGTTTCTTAGCCTGTGCCAGAATCTCTTCCACTTATCTACCTCCGACGAGGCAACGGCGGATTCTTATGTGTGGGCTGCCGTTGGATACTGGCAGAGGTGACTGTGCATCCTTTCCGCAGCCGCCTCCTTGGTTCATCTGCAAGTCGTTGCCTATAGCATCTATGTTCCTCAGGGTGACAAAGACATTACCGCTGAGCACCACAGGGCGGAGTAGCTCTGCTATTTTACCATTACGAATCATATAAGCTTCAGCAGCGGAAAAAGTGAACATTTCCAGAGCGGTTGTACCTCCGTACCACTCCTTAGCATATATCCCTTCCTTAATATCGCTTATGATATCTTGAAAAGATGATGTTCCTGGTTCGATATAGGTATTTGTCATTCTAACTATTGGTGGGAACAGATAGTTAATGGCTCGGGCGTTACCTGTGGGCTTTTCCCCCATTCTGGCTGCAGTCTCCCTGGAGTGAAGCCTGCTTTCAAGTATACCTTCTCGGATAAGATAGGTCTTTGCTGCAGGCACCCCCTCATCATCGTATTTGTAGCTGCCTCGTAGTCCAGGCACTGCAGCGCCATCCACAATGTTGAGGTGCT
>DTZC01000190.1 GCA_012961565.1 Dehalococcoidia bacterium | reverse complement strand
GGCTACAGGCAAAAATAAGGGCTGGCTAAAGCCTTACAGCTACATTAGTAAACATCCTCCATAATCCTTGAAGACAGCGCCTGACCACAGGGACAGTCTTTGTTTCAGCAGCAGGATGGAGCAGCTACACCGCGTCAGAACAGCTTCAACTCTCCAGAGTCCGCTCGCCCGGCTCTCTCCTATAGCCTTCCTCTTCCAACCTTTCCATAAGGCGGGCAGCTCTGGGGTAACCGATGCGGAGGCGGCGCTGTAAGAAAGAGGTCGAAATATACTTGTGTTCCTGGGCTAATTGCCTGGCAGCATCAAGGAGGGCATCTTCGCCGCCTTTGTCAGGCGAAACGACCTGGGCCATCTCCTCGAATTTAACAGGTTCCACCTCCAATCTGCGCTGGCTACCCCAGAAATGCACTATGCGTTCCATCTCAGCCTCAGAGACAAAAGTCCCCTGAAGGCGTTTAGGCTTAGCAGCATCGGTAGGCATGTAGAGCATGTCACCTCTGCCCAGCAACTTCTCAGCTCCAGCTGAGTCAAGGATGGTACGTGAGTCTACTTGGGAGGTGAGCGCAAAGCTGATGCGCGTGGGGAAGTTGGCTTTGATAAGCCCGGTGACCACGTCAACCGAGGGTCGCTGGGTGGCTACGATTAGATGGATACCTGTAGCCCGTGCCAGCTGAGCCAGACGGCACAGCGTATGTTCCACCTCATCAAAAGCAGTCATCATCAAGTCAGCCAGCTCATCAACCACCAGCACCAGATAGGGCATCGCCTCACCGCTATGTCGATCCTTGTTATAACCTTCGATGTTGCGTGCCCCGACCTGGGCGAATTTACGATAACGACTGTCCATCTCCTGATTGAGCCAGCGTAGCGCTAGAATTGCCTTATCAGTGTCAACCACCACTGGCGCTATCAGGTGCGGCAGACTATTGAAATTGACCAGTTCCACTCGCTTGGGGTCAATCATGATGAACTGGACATCGTCAGGGGTGTTATGAATCAGGAGACAACAGATAATGGAGTTGAGGCAGGCGGTCTTGCCGCTGCCAGTGGCACCAGCAATGAGCAGGTGCGGCATCTTGGACAGGTCAGCAGCTATTGTCTCACCACCAGCCCCCTTACCCAAAGCCAAAGCCAGCTTCGATTTGGCATACACTTTCTGAAAGGGGGTACTCTCAATTACGCTTCTGAGATTCACCAAGCCGAACGTAGTATTGGGGACCTCGATACCCACCATTGACTTCCCAGGTACCGGTGCTTCGATTCTAATGCTCGGTGCCGCCAGTGCCAGAGCCAAGTCACTGGCAAGAGCACTGATACGGTCTACTTTAACCCTAGTCTTCGATACCTCCTGCAGACGGACTTTGACATTCCCCTCCTTGTCTCTTTCCCTGATTTCTTTGTACTTGCGATCCCAGCCAGGTTCGACGCCGAACTGAGTCACGGTAGGACCCACGTTTATTTGGACTACTTTAGCCTCAACCCCATAGCTAGCCAAGGCTTCTTCTATGAGTTGTCCACGTTTCTCAATCTCGCTCTGGCTTAGTTCCACCTCTGCAGGCTTGTCGAGGATGCCGATGGGTGGCAACTGCCATCCGCCAGCAGTAAGCACCGGCTGATATCTTCCCGGTTCCCATGTCTCCGGAGCAGGCACTTCAGCGGCTTTAGTCGGCGTGAAGGTGGGTGGTGATTCTGGAACTGCTTCTCTCTCCTCGACCCTACGAAATTCAACCTCTGTTATCGGCGGTCCTGGGACAGCTTTAGGTCGAGCCTGACTGGTTCGGCGCAGACCACGCCAGAAGAGTGTGAAGAACCTGCCGATAACTCTGAATATGCCTGCTATCAGGTGGGCCACCTGCCGCGGCATAATTATCAGGACCCCCAGGAAAACCAAGCCTGTTAACCTCATTGCCGCCACGGGATATGAGTCAGTGATGATGTTCTTGCCAAATCTCCCCCCCAGAGTCACTTCACGGATAATGCCGTCCCCGGGGGTGAAGAAGGCTGCTACACCCCAGCCAGCAAGAACTAGAGGAATTCCACCCAGCCACCATCTCCAGTACCTTGTGAACAACGAGAAGTGACCTCCGGCGAACATATAGATTACTATTCCCAGAACCATGGCTATCAACGCCAGCCCAATTCCCAGGAGTTCCAGCAGGCTTTCCCAGACCGAAGTAATCCAGCAGGCAACGAGCCCCCAGGTGGTAGCAGCCCAGTCCGTTACATAGGGCCAGGACCAGAAGACCACGGCAGCGATAGCAACTAACAGCAGCAGCCTCAATACCACCGGTGCAATAGAAGACTTACGCCTTTTACTCTTTCCGCTATCTGCCGTTCTGGAGGCTTTCCTCTTTCTAGGCATAATTCGACTCACGAAACTTATTACTTGTCCCTTTGAAGCATGCTGTATGGTATTTCGGTAGCAGCCAAAAACTGCCAGGCATCGTCTATACCTCCACAGCAGTGGTAAGAATCATCGGTCGGCGGCGAGTCTGCTCGTAGAAGAATTTGCTCAGGGTATCCTTGACTTTACTGGTAACAAAGCTCCACTCAAGTGGTCGACCACTGCTGCGCTCTAGAGCAGCTCTTACCAGGTCTTTGCCCTGCTCCAAAATGGTCTCACCTTCCTTCATGTCGACAAAGCCACGAGACACGATGTCGGGACGCCCCACAATTCTGCCCTTCTCTTTATCAATGGCAATGATTACCATCACAATTCCATCCCTAGATAATAGCTTGCGGTCACGCAGAATGACATTAGCCAGCTTTCCCATAACCAGTCCATCCACGTACACATTCCCACAGGGGATTTTTTTGACTATCCTGCCCCTATACTGGTCGAGTTCAAGGATGTTGCCGTTTTCCATAATGAAAATATTTGTTTCCGGTATACCTAGCGTTTTTGCCAGTTTAGCATGAAGGCTTAGATGCCGGTACTCACCATGGATTGGTGCAAAGAACTTGGGTTTGACCAGGCTGAGCAGCAACTTCAATTCCTCCTGGCTACCATGTCCGTGGACGTGTACCTGGGCCAACTTTTCATAAATCACCTGCGCTCCCTGGCGGAAAAGATTATCAATAGTCCGGTTGACCAGCGCTTCGTTGCCCGGGACAGGAGTGGCTGACATTACCACGGTGTCACCGGGAATAATGCGCACCTGGCTATTATCTCGATTGGCAATACGCACCAGGGCAGAAGTAGGCTCCCCCTGACTACCTGTCGTCAGGAGGACAATCTTGTTGTGCGGAAAGCGATGGATTTCGTCAAAGCGGCGCAACACACCTGGAGAGATATTCAAATAACCCAGCTCAGATGCCATCCGTACCGTGTCCCGCATACTGCGACCGATGATGAAGACATGTCGCTGATGCGCAGCAGCAGCGTCAATAACCTGCTGAATACGGGAGACCAACGAAGAAAAGGTGGTAATAATCACCCTCCCTGGAGCTTCAGCTATTATGCGCTCCAGCGTCTCACCAACTACTCTTTCCGAGGGCGTGTAGCCCGGAAGCTCAGCATAGGTGGAATCAGCAAGTAATAACAGGACGCCCTGAGCTTCTAGCTGGGCTAGTTTAGCCAGCTCGGTGGGCTTACCATCAACCGGCGTGTAGTCGATTTTGAAATCACCACTGTGAACCACAATGCCTACTGGAGTATGGATTATGAATCCTAGAGAATCAGGGATGCTGTGGCAGTTTTTGCGTATACTTTTCATCTTATTTTGAAAAGAAAAGCGTACGAACTTTCTTCTCTTTTGGCT
>DTZC01000189.1 GCA_012961565.1 Dehalococcoidia bacterium | reverse complement strand
TCTTCTTCACCCATATAAATGATGCACTCCAGTCCCAACATGGCGCATACAGCAGCGGTAGCTACCCCATGCTGACCGGCACCAGTTTCAGCAATGATTCTCCGCTTGCCCATCCTCCGAGCCAGAAGACCCTGCCCCACAGCATTGTTAATCTTATGGGCTCCGGTATGAGCCAAGTCCTCACGCTTAAGAAAAATCTGGGCACCACCGCAGTGCGTGGTCAACTTTTCCGCCAGATAAAGCGGAGTTGGTCTTCCTGAATAATCACGGGAAAGTAAGTCAAACTCAGCCCAAAAGCCGGCATCAGCCTTCGCCTCCTGGTAAGCTACCGCCAGCTCATCCAAGACTGGCATCAGGGTTTCAGGGACAAACCTCCCCCCATACTGTCCGAAATATCCCCTATCATCAGGTAGCAAGTAATACCTCCTTCAACCTATCCTTCGGCTCTCCGCACTGCCTCAACAAAAGCCATGATTTTCGAAGCGTCTTTCCGACCATTGGTTTCCACTCCGCTAGACACATCAACCCCCCAGGGCTGAACCTGCTTGACCAGCCGACCCACATTGGCTGGAGTGAGCCCCCCGGCAACCATCACCGGGAATTTTGCCAATACCTCCTTGGCTAACTGCCAGTCAAAGGTTTCTCCTGTGCCTCCGTAACAATTTTCGACCTTGGAGTCAAGAAGGCAAACAAGCCCCTTTCGTGCTAGTAAATGGTGCCCCATTTCAATATCAGCCAGGATTTTGTCAGTTTCCCCCCCGGTAGATACATGGATAACCTTGATAACCGGCTTTTTGATTTCTTGGCAGTACTGCCAACTTTCATCGCCGCTGAGCTGCACCCAATCTAATCGGCAGTATTCGGCGATGTCATTAACCTCTTGAGCCGTTGAATTGACAAAAACGCCAACCACTGCTGGACTCGGTCTTAGGGCATGAATCGCTTCAACCAGCACTAGCGCTTTTGCCAGTGAGACTTGGCGCCGACTGGGAGCAAAAACCAGCCCTAAGAAATCAGCACCGGCTTTACCAGCCACTAGAGCATGTTCTATCTCTGACAGTCCACAAATCTTAACCCTGGTCATACTAGCTCCTTCATCTTGGCAGCAATATCAGAGGCGGACATTAGAGACTCACCAATAAGAGCTGCGTCAACTCCCCACTGCCTCAGCTTTTCCATATCACGGCGGTCTTTTATACCACTTTCACTGACCACTATTCTATCCCTCGGAATAAGCGGGCGTAGTCGCTTGGTAGTGGTCAGGTCTACGGTAAAGTTGCTCAGGTCTCGGTTATTAATGCCAATGATTTTGGACTGGCTACTCAGGGCAATTTCCAGCTCAGCTTCATTGTGCACCTCCACCAGACAGTCCATGTTCAACTGGTGGCTGAGTTCCGATAACTCTTTCAGCTTGTCACAATTCAAATTAGCTACGATGAGCAAGAGACTATCGGCACCATAGGCTCTTGACTCATAGACCTGGTAAGCATCGAAGATGAAATCCTTTCTGAGCAGTGGCAGTCTTTTATTCCCCAGCGCATCTCTGATACTCTTTAGATGGTCAAGGCTACCGTGGAAATATTTGGACTCAGTTAACACCGAGATAGCTGAAGCTCCGTTACCAGCGTAGGTCTGGGCTATTTCCACCGGGTCAAAATCGGAGCGAATAATGCCCTTTGATGGCGATGCCTTTTTAACCTCAGCGATAAGTTTAACGCAGTTGCCCTTTAGGGACGAAGCGAAATCAAGGGGCGGAGTCTGCCGCGATGCCACTCTTATTAGTTCCTCCAAAGGGAAGCTACGCTTTGCCGCTTCAAGTTCAGCCAGTTTATCAGCTACTATCCGATCTAAAATCATCCTATGCCCTCTAGGTGAAGCTGTGACTAATCTTAATTAGTTGTTCCAGTTTTGCCAAAGCCTGCCCACCATCAACCGCATCTCTAGCCAAATCAATTCCCTGCTTAAGTGACTGTGCTTTATCTCCAGCCACTAAAGCTGCGGCAGCATTCATCAGCACTACGTCTCGTTGGGGACCTTGGTCACCAGACAAGATTGAACGCAACAAGTTTGCATTCTCACCAACGGTGCCACCTTTCAGGCTCTCCAAACTGCTGGTCTGAGATAAGCCGAAGTCTTCCGGACTAATAGCATAGCTGCTAATCTGACCCTTTATAAGTTCGCAGACCTTGGTTTTTCCAGTGAGTGTGATTTCATCTAATCCATCCTCACCGTGAACCACCATAGCATGCTGGCAGTTCAAGCTTTGCAGTACCAGAGCCATCCTCTCCACTAGTGATTCATCAGCAACACCCAGCAGATAAGCCCCGGCACCAGCCGGGTTAGTCAGGGGACCAAGGATGTTAAACACGGTACGAATCCCAATCTCACGCCTGGGAGCCACGGCATATTTCATCGCCGGATGAAATGCTGGAGCGAACATGAAGCCTATCCCCACTTCCTCCAAGCATCTCTGCACCTGTTCAGGAGTAAGCTCGAGTTTGACGCCCAATGCTTCCAGCACGTCAGCACTGCCACACTTACTACTCATAGCTCGGTTGCCATGCTTGGCTACCTTAAGTCCAGCACCAGCAACAACAAAGGCAGCCGCCGTGGAGATATTAAAGGTATTAAAACTATCACCTCCGGTGCCGACAACATCAATCACTGGGTCAGCAACCATCACCCGAATTGCCCTAGCCCGCATTACACTGGCTAGGCCAACAATCTCCTCAACCGACTCCCCCTTTAGCCTGAGGGCGGTGACAAAAGCACCGAATTGAGCTGGAGTGACCTTACCCTCCATTATCTCTTCCATAACCGATGCTGCCTCGGGCATGGTCAGCGAACGACCAGAGACCAGGGCTTGTATAGCTTCTCTAATCATGGCTTTGTCTCCCTCTAGTCAGAAAATTCCTGAGTAGGTCTTTCCCTACCTCAGTCATAAACGATTCGGGGTGAAACTGGACACCTTCTACCGGGTACCGGCGATGACGTACACCCATAATCTCACCATCATCCGCCCATGCTGTTATTTCAAGGCAATCTGGTAGACCCTCACCCTTTACCACCAGCGAGTGGTAGCGGATGGCAGAGAAGGGGTTGGGCAGCCCAGCCAATACCCCTTGGCGGTTATGGTATATTAACGACGATTTACCGTGCATTATCTGCCTAGCCTGCCCGATAGTGCCACCATAGCTGTAACCAATACACTGGTGCCCTAGGCAAACACCGAGTATCGGTAATTTGGAACCGAAATGCCTGATGACCTCGTTGGAGATACCGGCATGTTGTGGAGTAGACGGACCGGGAGAGATAACTATATGCTGAGGCTTCATTTTATCAATCTCCTCCACAGTGGTCTTATTGTTGCGAACTATCACTACTTTCTCACCCAATTCACTCAGGTACTGGAAGAGGTTATAGGTAAAGCTGTCATAATTATCGATTAGTAGCAGCATGATTGCCTCCAAGCACTAAGGTTGAACTCTCAGCCTGACTAATCGCTTTAAGTAGCGCTCGCGCTTTGTTCATACTTTCCTCATATTCACGTTCAGGCACACTATCATAGACAATGCCACCTCCTGTCTGTACATAGGCGATGCCCTTGGTCATCACCATAGTTCTTATGGCGATAGCCATGTCCATGTTACCTGAGAAAGAGAAGTAGCCAACAGCCCCAGCATAAGGTCCCCTTTTCTCCGGCTCGAGCTCGGCAATTATTTCCATAGCCCGAATTTTAGGCGCACCGGCTACGGTGCCAGCGGGAAAGCAAGCTCGCAGGGCATCAAAGGCAGTCAGGTCACGCCGGAGCCTACCCTCCACATGAGTAACCAGATGCATAACATGGGAGTAACGCTCAACACTCATTAGATCACTCACTTTAACGGTGCCCGGCTCGCTAACGCGCCCGATATCATTGCGTCCCAGATCCACCAACATAATGTGCTCGGCACGCTCCTTTTCATCACTACGGAGTTCCTGCTCTAGAGCCAAATCTTCAGCCGGAGTTTTGCCACGTGGTCTGGTTCCAGCCAGAGGGCGAGTTGTTACCACGCCATTTTCCGCTCTCACCAGAATCTCTGGAGAAGCCCCGATAATGTAAAAGTCGTTAAAATCCAGAAAGAACATATATGGGGACGGATTGATACTACGTAGTGCTCTGTAGATTTCGAAGGGGGCAGCATCGGTAGGTTGAGCTAGGCGTTGAGACAAGACAACCTGAATAGCTTCACCAGCAGTAATATACTGCTTTATCTTAAGTACGCTGGTTTCGAACTCCTCCTTAGACAAGTTTGAGGAAAGCTTGTAGTTGCTCATAGGTTGAGTAGCAGGTTTAGCATGCTGACTTGGCTGGAGTTGCTGACTCAACCTTTCCACCAAGTTATCAATCTTGTCCACAGCTTTTTGGTAAGCTTTCTCTACGTCGCCATCGAGATGAACATGACTCAAAACTTTTATCTTGTGAGTAACGTGGTCAAAGACAAGCATCGTATCCACGAATATAAATAGTGATTCAGGTAATCCTAAGGGATCGCGGTCTGGGGAGGGTAACTCCTCAAAGTGAGTCACTGTTTCGTAAGCAAGATAACCAACTGCACCACCGCAGAACCGGGGAAGGCCGCTAACTGGCACAACCTGGCACTTGCTTAGTTCTGCTGCGATGAGGGGAATAGGGTCAGTTTCATCCTCTCCCCTGATGGTCAACACCCGGTATGGTTCAGTGCCGATAAAGCTGTAGCGAGCCAGTTGCTCACCACCTTCAACACTCTCCAAAAGGAAAGAATAACCACCACGATTAACCTTCAGGAAAGCAGACACCGGTGTCTCCAAGTCGGCAACAATTTCCCGGTAGATGGGTATCATGTTGCCCCGCTTCTTATATTGTTTAACCTCTTCTAGTGTTGGATAATACATGTAACCTCCGCTAATACCATAATTAAAAACCCCTCGCCCATAGGGGCGAGGGGTTATCCTTCGCGGTGCCACCCTACTTGGTTGTTAAGAAAACCAACAACCATCTTTTTCAGGTACAGCCTAAACACAACTATTCAAGCGATACCCTGGGTTCTGATAACGGTACCCTCTCCGACAAAGCCTACTGGGAAAAGATTTTCCTTTCGGTTTGCAGCTCCAGAGCCCATTCAACCCCTGCGCTGGCACCGGCTCACACCTTTCCCGGCTCTCTGAGCCCCGCTGGAGGCATACTAATCTCCTTCACAGCCTTTAGTTATTCTATTTTTAAAGTGAATCCAATATAGCCAGTGACGAAAATTTTGTCAAGTTAATTTTGGCGCTGTAGAATCCATCTCAAAGCCCTTGGTTGCACAATATACTGTTTTTTGCAACTAGATAACAATACTAGTATGTTGTTGGCTATTAGACAAACCGTTAGAAAGTTTTCTTTCTATGTTCAACTAGTGGGGCTTGGGTTCGATGACCGGTTGATTTTGGAACAACAGGAATGCCATAATGGGGGGAGCCCACTGATTATGGGCGGCTACCTCCCCTTTATCGTAGATGGCAGTAGCTACAGGAGGAAGGAAGTGGAAAAAGAAGGTGAGTCACAGAGAATAAAAGAAATGCTTTCCAGAGGCCAACTTAGCATACCCGACCCAACCACAGGCTTCCACCATTCTCTATGCGCGCGTTGTCCCAAGTGCGGTCATGACTCATCGGTTCACCGCATTGAGCGGTCAGGAATGCCAATAATTAGAGTGGTATTTCGCTGTCCCATTTGCGGTGAGGACTTTGACGCAGGCGTTGATAGTATGTTCCTCCGATAGGCAATTGCTGACAAATGCACCTTTTGAGTGTTTGTTACCTGGCTAACGCATTGGAGTTGGTGTAGGCTATCAACCTGGCGGTTTGGCGGGCTTCCGCAACGAGATGAACATGCCCAAGTCATCTAGTTCAATCTGCTTTGCTTCTTTGAAACGAGTTCGACTGAGAAGCTCTTTAATACCTTGCTGTGTGTACGACTCGCCTATTGAGTGCCTTAGGCCCCATCGCATAAACCAGGACTTGATATGGCGGGAGAATTCATCTATTTTCTCTTCGGGCGTATCCTTCCGCACATCGTAAACAAGTGCTGATTTGTCAGGCTTCAAAAACACGGTGGATCTCATTAAACACTTCAATGGGCTTGTTCCAATGACGAAGAGAACCGCTGGAGATAACAAAATCAAACTCCGCGTTACTGAACGGCATCCCACAATATGAGATTGTCTGTTCACTTTTCGACTGATGCCGGGCATTAAAGGTGTAACTCTGGTCTGCCTTGGCTTGATATATAAACGGCAAAAGGTTATAGTCTTAAGGATACCAGGTGTGGAAGAGGCATAAATGAGAAAGCTGACTATAGGAAAGATCAGGGGCTTGCAGCAGATATCAACCCCGGAGGGCATCTTTATTATTTGCGCCATGGACCATAGAGGCTCTCTCAAGACTATGATTGAAAGAGAGCAACTTGACGGTGAAGTTGACTATCAGGAACTGGTGGAACACAAGCTGGAACTGTGTAGTATTCTTGCTCCCCATACCAGTGCAGTCCTGCTGGACCCTAACTATGGTGCTGCGCAGTGTATTGCTGCCGGAGTGCTCCCGGGTAGCAGTGGTTTGCTGGTGAGCATCGAAGCCACTGGTTATGAAAGTGCCCCCGGGGGACGAATAACCACCTTGCTTGACGGATGGAGCGTGGAGAAGATAAAACGTATGGGTGGCTCGGCAGTCAAAATGTTGGTCTACTATCGACCTGACCTGACTGACCTGGCGAGCAAACAGTCGAAAACGATACAGATGGTAGCCGAAGAATGCTTCAGATTTGACATTCCGTTTCTTGTTGAACCCAAAACTTATGCCGTATCAGGAGAGGATGCTAAATCGCAGCAGTTTGCTGCGCAAAAGCCGAGGCTGGTGATTGAGACCGCCCGCCAGATTTCATCGCTCCCGATTGACGTGCTCAAAGCAGAGTTTCCTGCAGATATGAGCTACGAAATGAATAGAGCAAGTCTATACCAGCTATGCCAGCAACTGGACGAAGCTTCAGAAGTGCCGTGGGTCCTCCTCAGTGCTGGTGTGGACTATGAGACGTTTCGCCAGGAGGTAGAAATTGCCTGCCAGGCAGGCGCCTCTGGTTTCCTTGGCGGACGAGCAATCTGGCAGGAAGCAGTGCGTTTTGGAGACAAGAAGGAACGAGTGGAATTTTTGTCCACTACTGTGGTCGACAGGCTAAAAGAGCTGGCTGAAATAGCTGCGAAGTATGCCATACCCTGGTACCGCAAGCTTGGAGTCGAGGCTCACAAGCTAGCTGAAATCTCGGAAAGCTGGTACAAGGGCTACTAGAGGATGTCGATAAGCAATCACAACGGTCCTTTCCTTCGCCGGACTAAGATAGTCTGCACCATTGGGCCCAGTACTGGCTCACCAGGGATGATACGGGAGCTAATTCGAGCCGGAATGGATGTGGCTCGAATCAACTTCTCTCATGGCACACATAAAGAACATGCTAATTACATAAAGGCTCTCCGTCGGGCAGCCAAACAATCAGACCTGCCGTTAGCTATTTTGCAGGACCTGCCTGGACCAAAGAACAGGATTGGTAAGCTCAAAAAC
>DTZC01000188.1 GCA_012961565.1 Dehalococcoidia bacterium | reverse complement strand
GGTGTCTTGGAATTTTGTGAGGAAAGGACTAAAATCAGAGCACGAACTGGAAAATAAGCAACAAGGAGGAGAAATGTTAGAGGTATTCTTGACCGAGGAACAGAAGAGGTTCCGGCGTGAGGTCCAGGACTTCGTCAAGAGCGTGCCGCGGCAGCTTATTCTGGACATGGATGCCGATAAGGTGAAATTCCCTTATGAATTCGTCAGGGAGGCAGGCAGGAGAAACCTGCTCGGTATCAGATTTCCTAAAAAATATGGCGGCAGAGAGCTCAAGTGGGTGGATGAAATCCTGTACATCGGGGAGATAAATAAGCTCGGCGTGCCTTTCGCCTGCCTCTGTTCAGTTACCTCCATCGTCGGCGAGGGGCTCAACCTCTTCGGCACCGAGGCACAAAAGGAGAAATATCTCAAGCCTTTAATCGCCGGTACGCAATGGGCTGGTGAGGCACTTACCGAACCCAGGGGTGGCTCTGATTTCTTCGGCGCCACCACTGTAGCGCGAAAGAAGGGCGGGTATTATTACCTCACCGGACAGAAACGCTTTACCGTGGGCGCTGAGGGGGCTGATTTCTTCCTGGTATACGCTGTCACCAACCCCGGGGGTGGTCGCGATGCCCTCAGCGCCTTCATCGTGGAGAGAGACATGGGCGTGGAAGTAAGGCACGTCTACGGCTTGATGGGCTGCCGGGGTACCGGCACGGGAAGGCTGGTGTTTCGAGACGTGCCGGTGCCCGAGGAGAACCTGCTGGGCAAGGAAAATGAGGGCTCCAAGATATTCTACAAGATGATGGTACCAGAAAGGCTGCTTTCTGGCGGTGTCGGCGGCTCGCGGGCTATCCTGGAAATAGCCGCCAGATATGCCAACAAGAGGAAAGCTTTCGGTCAGACGATAAGAAACTTCGAGGGAGTCAACTTCAAGATAGCTGACTGCATAACCAAGCTGGATGCTGTCAGCGCCTTTGCCTATGCCGTTGCCAAGACCATTGATGATGGAGTAGGCACACCGGGCTACCAGAGGAGACTGGTGTCCGAGGTGAAGAAACTGGCTACCCAGACGTACTGGGAGGTAGTCAACGATGCCATGCAGATTCTGGGCGGCATCGGTTACACCAATGTCTACCCCGTAGAACGGGCACTCAGAGAAGCCAGGCTGGCTATGATCTGGACTGGCACCAATGAAATAATGAACCTCATTATACAGCACGAATACTACAAGGAAATCCTGGCTAAGGAGGTTGAGGGCAGAGATGTGGAAGCGGACGTTGCCCTCACCCAGGAGCAGCTCGCCGAAGAGAGGATTTACGAAGCTGAGCCCATAACTACAGCACCGTAGTCACAACGGAATACCAAAGTTCAATCCTGCCCGGTGCCCCTGACGGTGGAGCAGAGTGCAGCCCCACCCAAGCCATCTCCATGGCAAACCGAATGGGCTGCAATTGACATTGGCTGGGAAGAGGACTACAGGCTCTCCTGCCTTGACATCGTGAACTTGCTTAGTCTATAATATGCAAGGATGCACATATAATAATTTAAACCATGAGAGACCTTGTCAAGGCACTTAAAGCCCTTTCCGATGAGACCAGGCTCAGAATTATGAACCTGCTGCTGGAGCGGGAGTGCTGCGTCTGTGAGGTGATGCAGGCCCTCAACATATCTCAGTCACGGGCTTCGCGCAACCTCAATGCCCTTTATGACGCCGGTTTCCTCAAGCTGAGGCGTCAGGGATTATGGGCGCTATATTCCCTGGACGAAGAGCGGCTGGGAGGATATTACTGGCATCTGATTAGAGCCGTTGCCAAGGCTCTGGAGGGAAATGAGACAGCCTTGCAAGATAGACGAAGGTTGAAGAATGCCAGAAGAGCAGTGCCAAGCTGTGGAATGAGGAGAGCCAACCAAAACACTTCCCCGATCAGGCTCATACGCCATCTTTATAGGCTCAGGCGACAGGGGATTGATTTCAAAAACTGGAGAGCTCTCCGCCGCAGCACCAGTTGAGTCCCCCTCAGACCCTGAAGGCAGAGGATACGATAGAATTCGCGTTACAGTTGGTTCAGGGAAACCCCACGCCGCCAATATGCCTGAAAGAACGTTTAACCAAAGGGAAAAAGGTGATGTTTTGAAAATGGTAATCTTCCCATCAAAGGAGTGATTGGAGGCTGTCTTGGAGGCAGTTAACAAGAATGAGAGCTTCCACGACGCAGCCAGGCATTGGGAAAGTGATTTTCTTTGCATATGTAACGGTGACGAAGAATTACATAGAGAACTAAGCCAAAGAGAGTTCTTGAAAGGCCTTCTAAGCCTTCTGAAGATGATGTCACCAGAGAGTGGAAGCAAGTACAAGGGTACACCCACAGGCAGCGTTTTCCAAGTCTTGGGCATATCACTGGATGCCCCACCTGCGAAGGTAGACTCTGATGAGCTCATGAGCAAGGCTTCGAAGCTATCTCTGGATGAGGTGAGACTTCTATCTCTGTATATCTGGATAGAATTCGGGCAGGGAACTATGAGAAGGCTCACACCAGTAGGTCCAGGCGAGCATGAGAATGCAGCCCTCAAAATTCACGGGGATTACAGTACCTGGAAACAAATGGTCGTGGCAAACAGGATGTAATCAGACTGGTTTTGAGTGGCAAATTGAGGATAGTAATTGCCCGACAGCCATTACGCGATTTGATGAGGCACATGAAAGCACCGCTCGCGCTATCCAGCAGATATTCGCTGAGGTTCCGGTTGACTAACACGATGTAAAGCTCGGTTAAACAGCAGACAAAGGAGGCAAGTAATAGAATTCGCCTTAGAGCTAATTTGGGGAGGGCTTAATGCCCTCAAAAACTATATCGCTCTACATGTGCTTACATGCCTTATTCCAGCATTCCTCCTGGCTGGTGCCATAGTTACCTTTATCTCGCGGGAAACCATTATCGGTTACCTTGGGGCTGCAGCAAGAAAGCTTTCTTCTTTTGGCATTGCTGCCGGCGGTAGTTTCTTCGTTGCTGCCTGTTCCTGTACCGTGATCCCAGTATCCAGCGGCATCTACTATGGAGGCGCTGGTATCGGTGCCACTTTTATACTGCTCTGGGTTGCTCCAGCAGCTAACGTACTGGCTCTGGTCTACACCGGGTCGATCCTTGGCGTGCAAATGGTCATTTTCAGACTGGCAAGTGCTCTCCTCATGTCTTTCGTTGTCGGCTTTGTTATGGCCTATGCTTTCTATCAAGAAGAGAAGGGGCGAGTTTCCAACATTCAAATCAGCGGCGGGCAATTGATGACCAGGCAGGGGGTAATTCTACTTCTGTTGCTGGTCGCTTGGTTGCTGGCGCCGAACTATATAGTGTCCAAAGGACCATACTGGCAAAAGGCCGTTGTCTGGGCAATCGGATTGATAATTGTGTTTGTCTATGCCTGGAAATTCATCGAGAGAGATAAGCTAAAGGCTTGGGGCAGGGAAAGCTGGTGGTTTGTGCGCATGATTTTCCCCCTGCTACTGGCTGGCGTTTTCCTGGTTGGAATTATCGGTGCCCTGCTACCGGAACAATGGATTGAGACCTGGCTTGGTGGTTCCGGTCTGCGCCAGTCGTTTCTAGCAACTATGATTGGGGCCATCACCTACTTCGCCACCATGACTGAAGCGCCTTTTGTCGATACCTTGATGAATCTAGGCATGGGGAAAGGACCTGCCCTAGCCCTGTTACTCACCGGACCAGGTATCAGTTTGCCCAACTGGCTGGCAATCGCCAGGGTGTTTGGAACCAAAAAAGCTCTGGTGTATGTACTCACAATCATAGTTCTGGGCACAGTGGTAGGATGGATAGCTGGGTTCATTCTACAGTGAATGAGTTCTGCAATTTTAGAGAGGCTTGCCACGAAAGCTGCCAGTAAAGCGCAGAGGAGATAAAGGATGAACATAAAAATTCTTGGAACCGGATGTGCCAAGTGCCATCAGTTGGAAAAGACCGTCAAGGAGGCGGTGAAAGAACTTGGAATAGAGGCTACTATAGAAGAGGTCAAGGATGTCAAGAAGTTCATAGCTTACAATGTCATGATGACTCCAGGTCTGGTAATCAATGAGCAGGTGGTTAGCAGCGGTAAAGTACCTTCCAAAACAGAGGTCGCACAACTGATAGTGAACGCCCTGGCTAAAGGGGAGCACAAAAGGAGTCCTTGAGGAAGGTGAATGTCTGCGGAATTTTCTAACATAAACACATAGCAACGTCCCTAAAACAAGGATGTACCGAAAACTGAGGAATATGCCTGCGCAAAGCACAGGAGGTATGGAACAATGGATTCAGGTGTGTTCTAGCAAGCTTCAACATCCCTGTGCCGTCAGCATTATCTCTGGGGCTAATAACCGCCATTAGCCCTTGCCCCTGGCTACAAATATAGCTGCTGTAGCTTACATCAGCAGCAAAGTTACAAATCGAAGGTATGCTGTAATTACTGGCTCACTTTATACATTGGGGCGGATGATCCCCTATAGTGCTCTTGGTGCTCTCATCATTAGCGTCGGGCTGGAAATACCCCCTCGTCTCCTCGTTTTTATCAGACGTCGGCGGACAAGTCCTAGGACCGATTCTGAGTGTAGTAGGGCTGCTTATGCTATTCATCGATAGGATTTCTTGGGGCACAGAAACTGGCAGACTAGCTTCGCTTGGAAACAAAGCTGCTGGCTGGGGGATGGTTAGGGGATTTCTACTGGGTGTCATCTTCGC
>DTZC01000187.1 GCA_012961565.1 Dehalococcoidia bacterium | reverse complement strand
GCTAGGACGAAGTACCTCTTCGATAACCGCTATGGTACTGGACAGAGCACCATTGACGGTATCACCAGAGCCACGAATATTCTGTGGGCGGGAAAGAAGGTAGTGGTTTGTGGTTATGGATGGTGTGGCAAGGGCATCGCCAGGCGGGCTCAGGGAATGGGCGCTCAGGTGATAGTAACCGAGGTGGCGCCGGTGCCAGCGCTGGAGGCAGCTATGGATGGCTACCGAGTTATGCCCTTGATAGAGGCAGCTAGGATGGGTGATATCTTTATCACTGCCACCGGTAACATAAATGTCATAGATAAGGCACATTTTTCCCAGATGAAGAATGGTGCTATTCTGGCTAATAGTGGACACTTTAATGTCGAGATAAATATTGCGGCTTTAGAATCCCTGGCGAAGGCAAGGAGACAAGTCCGCCCCTTCGTCGAGGAGTTCACTTTAGCCGATGGACGACGGCTTTATCTTTTGGGCGAGGGCAGGCTGATTAATCTGGCTGCAGCCGAGGGACATCCAGCCAGCGTCATGGATATGAGCTTTGCCAACCAGGCACTGTGCCTAGAGTATCTGTCCAAGAACGGGAGAAAGCTGCAACCGAAGGTCTATTCGGTGCCCCAGGAAATCGATAGTGAAGTGGGACAGTTGAAGTTGAAAGCTATGAATATAACCATAGATCCCCTAACCAAGGAGCAGGAAGAATACCTGGAGAGCTGGGAATCAGGAACGTAGTAGCTATAGAGAGGTCGAATGATGAAATACATAGGCCTGGGCACCAAGCAAGGAATAATCAGCCGCTTTGCCGATTATGTATCTTCGGGAAAGGCTGAGACTTTCAAGATGTTTGGCCTGGACTTCATCTTCGGTCGCCGGGAGGGTGCCTATGTCTGGGATATCACCAATGGCAAGAAGCTGATTAACTGCCACTGCAATGGCGGGGTATTCAACTTGGGACACCGTAATCCTAAGGTCATCGCTGCCCTGACCAGTGCCTTGGAAGAACTTGACATTGGAAATCACCACCTCATTAGTGAACAGCGGGCAATGCTGGCGGAGAAACTGGCCCAGTTAACTCCGGGCGATATTACCTACACTGTTTTCGGTGTCAGCGGAGGCGAGGCGGTGGATCTGGCTATAAAGTTAGCTCGAGGCTACAGCAAAAAACTTAAGATAATCTCGGCTATCGGCGGTTACCACGGGCATACTGGACTGGCGCTGGCAACTGGTGATGAGCAGTATCGTCAGCCGTTCGGTCCTAATCCACCCGGGTTTGTCCAGGTGCCTTTTGGCGACATCGCTGCTTTGGAGAAAGAGCTGGATGAAAGTACCGCGGCGGTTATCTTCGAGACAGTACCTGCCACTTCGGGAATGCCCGTGCCACCAGAAGATTTCTATGTGGAAGTGAGAAGACTCTGCCTAGAAAGAGGTGCCCTGTTGATAATCGATGAAATCCAGACCGGTTTGGGGCGCACCGGGAAGCTCTGGGGCATTGAGCATTTCCAGGTGGTACCCGACATCATGGTTATCGGTAAGGGGCTCTCGGGTGGGATATATCCGATGAGCGCCACGTGCTTCAGAAAAGAGCTCGAGTCCTTCTTTCGTGAACATCCTTTCATTCACGTGTCCACCTTCGGAGGTGCAGAGGTGGGCTGTCCCGTTGCCCTAGCTGTGCTTGAAGAATCGTCACGCCCCGAGTTCCTGGAGCACGTGGTTAACCTAGCCCGGCTCTTTGCCCAGGGTTTTGAAGAATTAAAGAAAAAGCACCCCACTATACTTGTTCGACTGAGACAGCTCGGGCTGATGATGGGAATTGAGATGGTAAATGAACAGTGTGGACCTATAATGACCAGAGCTTGCTATGACCACGGGCTTCTCTCTATTTATGCCAACAACGATAGAAGGGTCAGCCAGCTTCTACCGCCGTTGAACATAGATGAAGGGCTGGCATACGAGATACTGGAGCGCCTGGATGGTGCTCTGAAGGATACCAAGGAATTCCTCGGGCTGTAACTTCTGGTGTAGGGGGCTTGAAGCATGAGGATAAATGTGGACTTACTGAAAGAGTTTGAGGCAGGGCTCAACCCAGCTCACCCTGAGAAGAGTAAAATCCCGGCGAGAGTGCTGGGATATGGAGAGATAAGCACCGTGTTTGAAATCGAGGGCGAGCCGAATTTGGCATGCAAGCGGATGCCCATATTTAGATGCCGCGAGGAGCTGGACCATTATGAGGCTATCTATCATGAGTACAACCGTATTCTGAATGATAAGATAGGTATAAGTGTGCCACCGTATGGTTTTGCCTCTTTCGCCACTGACAAAGGATACATAGTCTGCTTCGATATTCAGGAGAAACTCCCTGCCCAGTCTTTTGGTGACAAACTCATACACACACTTGGTGATGATGATATAATGGTTCTGGTCCGCCTTATCTTGAGGCAACTAAAAAAGGTCTGGGATTTCAATAGAGCGAGCACTTCTCTCCAGATTGGCATTGACGGACAGATATCTAACTGGGCGATAAAGAATTTCGACCCAGCAAGTCCCCATGTAGGTGCGGAGACAGAACTGTATTATGTTGACACTAGCACACCCTTTATCCGTAAAGAGGAGAAGGAACAGCTTGACCCTGAGTTATTTTTGCGTAGCGCCCCTTCATTTCTCCTGTGGCTGATTCGCTGGCTCTTCCTTGAGGATGTGATGACCCGCTACTACGATTTCCACTTGGTTGTGGTTGACCTTATCGCCAATTTTTATAAAGAGCAACGCCCTGAACTTATACCCAGGTTGGTGCAAGTCGCCAACGACTTTTTGGCTAACGAGGCGGGGACTCTGGAAGTAACGCCTATCACTGTCAGGGAAGTGCGCTCATATTACAGAGAAGATGCCCTGATTTGGACCATTTTTTTAGCCATGAGGCGGCTGGACCGCTGGCTCCACGAGAGGATTCTAAGCAAGCCTTACATTTACACGCTGCCCGGGAAGATTAAAAGATGACATTCGTCAGTGTTGCTTTGCCTATATCATCTTTGCTCATGAGAGTTGCTCGTCAGCAAATATGTATATTAAGCGGGCTGGTGACGGTGCAGCAATCGGTAGTCACTCTCGATTGATTATATGATAGCCAGCCAATATAATAGAGAGCTTCTTACAGGGAGTAATGAAGATGTCAAGCAGTTTTGATACCACAGCTTCCTATTTTTTCGCTTCGGAGTCGGTTACCGAGGGGCATCCTGACAAGCTCTGTGACCAAATTTCTGATGCTGTGCTTGATAACATATTGGCGCAGGACCCTTCCGCCAGGGTTGCTTGTGAGGTCGCTGTGACTCTGGGCTTGGTGGTTGTCTTGGGTGAAATTACCACTGAGTGTTATGTAGAAATACCGGAGATCGTGCGCAATGTGGTCAGGGATGCTGGCTATACGCGTCCAGAATACGGTTTTGAATATCAGACTCTAGGCATCTTGACATCCATAAAACAGCAATCGCCTGATATCTCTGATGGGGTTAGCCAAGCGATGGAAGTGCGACAAAAGGCTGGGGAGGTAGACGAGCTTGATAGAACCGGTGCCGGTGACCAGGGAATGATGTTCGGCTTCGCCTGCACTGAGACCCCTGAGCTTATGCCTTTCCCCATTACCTTGGCGCATAAATTATGCCAACGTCTAGCCCAGGTAAGAAAGGACAAGACACTCCCTTACCTCCGCCCCGATGGTAAATCTCAGGTAACCGTGGAGTATGACTGTGGCATACCCAAAAGGGTGGATGCGGTAGTCATCGGCGCTCAGCACGAGCCGGATGTAGACCATGATACTATTGAGCGTGATATACAAGAACAAGTTATAGAAGCCGTCATTCCACCGGACATGCTAGATGACAGGACTAATTGTTATATCAATAGTGCTGGGCGCTTCGTTATCGGTGGTCCGGTGTCGGACACTGGCTTTACCGGACGTAAGATTCTGGTTGATACTTACGGTGGCGCTTGCCGTCACGGCGGTGGCTGCTTTTCAGGTAAAGACCCGACAAAAGTTGACCGTTCAGCCAGCTACATGGCTCGATATGCGGCTAAAAACATAGTGGCTGCCGGTCTCGCTGACCGCATCGAGGTGCAGGTTTCGTACACTATTGGCGTTGCCTGCCCGCTGTCCTTGTCAGTCGAGACCTTTGGCACAGGAAAAGTGCCCGATAAAGCTATACTCGAGCTTATCAAGAAGCACTTTGATTTCCGTCCTGAAGCTATCATAAGATACCTTGGCCTGCGCCGTCCCATCTATCGACAGACTGCCGTATACGGACACTTTGGCAGGGATGACCTTGACCTACCCTGGGAGAGGACCGATAAAGCTGGTATCCTGAGGGCTGAGGCTGGGCTATAAGCTCGAGTGCGAGAGAGTGGATGGAGAAAAATATCAAGTTTGGCACTGATGGCTGGCGGGCGGTTATCGCCGAGGACTTTACTTTCGATAACGTCCGAGCCTGTGCCCAAGGTGTAGCTGACTATCTAAAGCAAGCTAGGCTTGCCGACCGCAACTTGGTCATCGGTTATGACACCCGCTTTGCCTCTGAGGATTTTGCCGCTGCTACCGCTGAAGTGATTGCTGGTAATGACATTAAAGTGCTTCTCTGCTGTAAAGCAGCACCGACACCGGTTATTAGCTACGCTGTGACTGCTACCAGGTCTGCTGGTGCTGTAATTATCACCGCCAGCCATAATCCAGGACGGTGGAATGGCTTTAAGTTCAAGGATTCCTCCGGGGCTAGTGCCTCGTCTCAGGTGGCTGGGGAGATAGAACGGAGGGCTAACGAGGCATTGTCAACTGGAGAGGTTCAGCGACTTTTACTGGCAGACGGACTGGACAGAGGGCTGATAGCCTATTACGACCCGGACCCTCCTTATTTCAGCCAGCTAGAAAAGCTTGTTGACATTGAAAGCCTTCGCCAGTATGGCTTTAATGTGGTGGTTGATTCCATGTATGGGGCTGGAATCGGCTATTTTAAGACACTTCTACGGAGTGGAAGAACTGAAATCATCGAGATTAACAGTGAGCGTAACCCCTTATTCCCTGAAATCAACCCCGAACCTATTGCCAGGAACCTGACTAAGCTGTCTCGCATGGTCAAGCAGCGAAAGGCGGATGTGGGACTGGCTACGGATGGCGACGCTGACCGAATTGGTATCATCGATGAGCATGGGGAATTCCTCAATCAGCTTCAGGTATTTGCCTTGCTCGTGCTCTATTTCTTGGAGGTCCGTGGTGAACGAGGTGCTGTAATCAAGACAATAAGTGATACTGTGATGGTTGACTATCTAGGAAAACTTTTTGGTATCTCTGTCTATGAGACTCCGGTCGGTTTCAAATATGTTGCTCCGCTGATGGCAGAGAAAGATGCTCTTATCGGTGGTGAAGAGAGCGGGGGTTATGGCTTTCATGGTCACATTCCCGAGCGTGATGGCATATTGGCTGGATTGTACTTCTTGGACTTCATGATGAAGACGGGCAAAACCCCGTCACAGTTGCTAGACCACCTGTTTAGCAAAGTTGGGCCTCACTACTATGACCGTATTGATATCCATATTGCTTCGGGTGAGCGACAAAAAATTAGTGACAGGATTAGCCGGAACCCTGTCAGCTCTATCGGTGGCGTAAAAGTAGCCAGATTAGACACTACAGACGGCTTCCGCTACATTCTAGCTGATGATTCCTGGCTGCTCATCCGTTTTTCTGGTACTGAGCCGCTAGTCCGCATTTATGCTGAGAGCCAAAGCCCCGAAAAGGTTAGCAAGTTGCTAGATAGCGGCAAAGAACTGCTTGGTATCTAGGCTATGGTCAATTTGGATGACCCCAAGGTGTATAAGCGGCTTGACTCTGTCAACATGCTGGCACACCTTCATGCCTTTCCCCAACAATGCCGTGATGCTTGGAGTAAGGCTAGAGACTTTTACCTG
>DTZC01000186.1 GCA_012961565.1 Dehalococcoidia bacterium | reverse complement strand
TATCTGGTGTGGCACAAACTAATTGAACTAAAGTCACCGGGAGTGACTCGGCCTGTGTGCACACAGAACATGGAAGAGGCGAGTGTTCTCTGTGACCGGGTTGCAATAATGCACCGGGGAAGGATTGTCGCCACTGATTCTCCAGCCAGACTTATTTCTAGACACGTAGGCACTGTGGTGTGGGAGATTGAGCCGATTTCAGAAGACAAAGACAAAGTTCTCAGCCAGCTCAAGACCTGTAGCATCGACTTTGAAGTAGTAGGGAACAAGATTTATGCATTCCATGCTAACAGTGATGAAGCTTTTCGCACTCTAACAGGCTCTGCTACCAAATTTAGACAGAGGTCAGCAACACTGGAAGATGTCTTTTTTAGATTGACGGGGAGGTCTTTGACCGAATGAAGCCCTTCTCCTGGCGCTTTATCAGGGTATGGCAACGTAATCGTGATGTATTTTTCAGATTGTGGCACTCCGAAGCGCCTGGCTTTATAGCCGAACCTGTTATTATTTTGCTCGTCATGGGTCTGGGTCTGGGAGCCTATGTGGGGCTGGTTGACGGTCAGAGATATATCGAGTTCATCACCCCGGGTATCATTGTTGGCTATGCCATGTTTAGTGCTAACTTCGAATGCACTTACGGTAGTTTCATCCGGATGGAGTACCAGAGGACCTTCGATGCAATCATAGCTACACCTGTAAATGTTGAAGACGTTACAGCCGGCGAGATTTTCTGGGGAGCTACACGCGCGTTTATGACCGGCAGCATTATGTTGGTCATAGCTTCTGCATTCCAGCTTGTGCATTCACTATGGGCGTTATTGATACCGGCAATCTGTTTTCTGGAAGGTCTGTTGTTTGCTTCCATTGCGCTGTTTTTCACATCGATTGTGCCATCTATCTATAGCTTCAATTACTACTTCAGTCTTTTTGTGACCCCAATGTTCTTCTTCAGCGGTGTCTTCTTCCCGCTCTCATCTTTTCCTGAAATAGTGCAGAATTTGAGCTGGATTGCACCGCTAACACCCGTTGTCTATCTCTCCAGGGCTGTGGTTAATGGAGAATTTCAGCTTAATCTCCTAGGGGCATTATTCCTCATCGTTGTCTTGATTGTTCTATTCTTCTCCATATCGCTGATAATGATGAAGCGGAGGTTGACCACATGATAGCTCTCATTGACATAAAGCACTGTTAACATATTGTTGGTAGACGGAATCTAATAGAAGAGGGAGGTAGTTTACAATGAGAAAGACTTCAGTCGGGCTGGAGGAGAATGTTTCTGGACTATTATGTTATGTTGCCTGGTGGATAAGTGGCATAATCTTCCTGCTCTTGGAACGAGAAAACAAGTTCGTGCGTTTTCATGCACTTCAGTCAATTATTGCCTTTGGTATTCTTACCCTTGCCGGCGTTGTTATCGGTTGGATTGCCTGGATACCATTCTTTGGCTGGTTGGTCAGTTTTGCTTTCTGGGTGTGTTGTCTCGCGGTATGGATAGTCTGTATGGTAAAGGCTTACCAAGGGGACATGTATAAACTGCCTTGGGCTGGTAACTTGGCTGAGAGGAGCTTGTAAACAGGGTCAACAAGCAGAAATCTAAAGGTTACAAAGCTGCCCCCACCCGGCGGACTTTTGTCCAAAGGAATAACTCACTCCGGTTAATTTCTTAGCCCGGTATATCTGTGGAGCTGAACTGATTGGAAGCTACGATTGCAACCAAGCTTGGCTTTGTAAACCAGACCAAAACATAAGGCTGTGAGAGAATGGCTGCCGAGCCAGGATTCGAACCTGGGCTAAGGGATCCAAAGTCCCCTGTGCTACCGCTACACAACTCGGCACTCTACTCCGAAGCTGTCAGTTTTCGCTGCAACGCGCTTTGTGTTTTCAGTCTGGTGCCGAAGGTCGGATTCGAACCGACACGAGGGTCGCCCCTCAGCAGTTTTTGAGACTGCCGCGTCTACCATTCCGCCACTTCGGCAAAAAGTTCAATGTAACAGCAGCAACGGAATTCTACCATCCTCATCTGAGCTATGCAACACAGCCCTACAATCGCTGTTGCTGTCGGGTCAAAGCTTTCAATATAGCGCTGGGTATTCTGGCTATTATTTCGCCCATGTATATTATGCCATCACCTATTCTATCCAAGCCAAACTCAATCAAACTGGCTGCCCTATCTACCGCAGGCTGAAAATACGCTGGTGAAACAGCAGTTTTACTTATCTTTTGTCTCCGGCATGTTTCGGATGATACCAGCCCGAGCATAAGCCTTGCTTCGAGGTTACTTATCTTGGGATTAAAGACCTGCAAGTCGCCCACTCTGTTTTCGATGTCTTTTTCGAGGGTAGACCTTACATCGCTTACCCACGCTATGGCATCATCGCATATCTTGGTGTAGCCAGCAGTTAACAGGCTATACCGAGATTCCAAGGATGATATTTCAGCTTTAAGCTTTTCCAGGTTTAACAGAAGTAATTCAGCCTTTTGTTTGGCTGAGTAGGTGGCTTTCAGTTCCTCAATTACTCCGCTGCCGACCAGCTTCATGCTTTGCCTGTAAGATTAGTGCAGGTTTTGCACTGTGTTCCTTTCCTCTCAGTTAGCTACACCACAATGCTGATTTGAATTATAACACGGTGCAAGGACGGGATGGAACAGCCTTTCGGTGCGGCTGATGATTGTACAGTTTGCCGATGACTGGCGGAAGCTTGCTATTTGAAGTAGGTATCGCTTACCTGGGGTAAACCTCTGCGCTGTGCCCAAGTTTCTCTGTACACTTTTTTCCTGTCAGCAGTAAGTTCCTTTACAGTTTCGGGTATGTCAGTTGCTTTGTCCTTTACTAACCCCCTCACTTTCTCCCCAGGCAGAGGGGCAAAAAGAAATCCAATAGCCAATCCTACCGCAGTTCCCAAAATAACACCAATGGTGAATTCAGACGCCGAAAATTTACTCCGCATTTTTCCTTATTTATATTATACCAGATAAGAAAGTGCTGAGTTCACTGTGGCTGGCAACTTTCCACAGTTGCTCTTGTAGTTGCAGTGAAGCGGAAGTTTCGTTTATTTTTGACGGAAAAATACAGAATAGCCGATGGGCACAAGTACACTTGCTTGACACGCAGCAGGTTTGAGCGGATAATGAAGCTATAAGGCTCTATATTGGGAGGTGGAAGGATGAACGGGAGGGAAAAGGCGAGCTGCTCTAGGTTATGAGTGGACGACTGGGGAGTCTGTACTGCCTCCAGAAGACTGGGCTGGTGAAGGCCGCCTCTGCGAAGGAAAGTATGTGCTCCCAAAGCACTGCGCGGTAGCGGATCGAACCTGAGGAAGTAGG
>DTZC01000185.1 GCA_012961565.1 Dehalococcoidia bacterium | reverse complement strand
CTCTTCGGTCCACCGGCAAAGTGATGGCGTTTGACCACGCCAGCAAAGCCTTTCCCTTTCGATATGCCGGTAATATCAACCAGGTCTCCTGGCTTGAATATATTAACGTCTACCTTCTGTCCTACCTGAACAGAGTTGATATCTTCGACACCAACTTCGCGAAGATATTTGAATTGCCCCAAGCCTTTAAGATGCCCCTTTTGCGGAGAGTTCAGCCGTTTTGCTTCTCCAAAGCCAAGTTGCACAGCGTTGTAGCCATCCCTAGCTTCAGTTTTCACTTGAGTAATGACGCAAGGTCCAGCTTCGATGGCTGTCACTACTATCTCTCCATCGTCTTGGAAAAGTTGGCTCATCCCTATTTTTCTACCGAGTATACCCTTGACCATTCTTTTATAACCTGATGTCTATCTCTACCCCGGAAGGTAGCTGAAGCTGGGTAAGGGCATCTATGGTTTTGGAAGTCGGGCCCAGTATGTCGATAAGACGTTTATGTGTGCGGATTTCAAACTGCTCTCGCGAATCCTTGTCAATATGGGGGGAGCGGATGACGCAGAACTTCTGAATCCGAGTCGGGAGTGGCACCGGACCAGCGACGATAGCGCCGGTACTTTCAGCAGTCTCCACAATCTGCTCTACCGACTGGTCAACTAACCGATGGTCATAACCCCTGATTTTGATTCGAATCTTCTGCTTTGGCATTTATTTTCCTCGAACTCTGGCCTCCAATTGTCCCGCAAGACTGGTCGGTAATTCCTTATAGCAGTGAAACTCGAGGGAATAAGTTGCCCTGCCCTGACTTAATGACCTGAGGACGGTAGCATAGCCGAAGGTCTCGGCAAGAGGAACCAGGGCATGGATAATACAAGTCTCGCCGTGGGTTTCTATTCCCTCGATATGCCCTCTTCTTGAATTTAGGTCCCCGATGACATCCCCTAGGAATTGAGCTGGCATCACCACTTCCAGCTTCATGATAGGCTCAAGCAGTATCGGGTGAGCCTTGCTCACGCCTTCCTTTAAAGCTATCGAGCCTGCCATCTTAAAGGCAAGCTCTGAAGAGTCCACTTCATGGTAGCTGCCATCAAATAAAGTCACCTTAATATCCACTATGGGATAGCCGGCCACCACGCCAGTTTCCAAAGCCTCCCTCACCCCAGCTTCGACTGCGGGGACATATTCCTTCGGTATGGTGCCGCCGCGTATTTGGTCAACGAACCGGAAACCGCTACCCCGCTCTCCCGGCTCAATCTTGAGCCAGACATGACCGTATTGCCCTCGACCGCCGAACTGGCGAATAAATCTACCCTCGCACTCAACGGGCACTGTGATAGTCTCCTTGTAAGCCACTTGTGGCTTGCCAACTCTGACTGCCACGTTGAATTCGCGCAGCATACGGTCTACCAGAACCTCAAGGTGAAGTTCGCCCATGCCCGAAATTAGAGTCTGCCCTGTTTCCTTATCGCTGCGCACCTTGAAAGTGGGGTCCTCCTCTGAAAGCTTGTTCAGGACGTCGCCCAGTTTATCCTGGTCAGCTTTGCTCTTGGGTTCGATGACCATAGACAGCACTGGCTCGGGGAAGCGGATGGCTTCGAGAAGCACCGGCTTGGCTGGGTCACACAAGGTGTCTCCGGTGAATGTATTCTTAAGACCGATGGTGGCAGCAATGCTGCCGGTGTCAGCCTCCTCGATTTCTTCCCGACGGTTAGCATGCATCAAAATCAATCTGCCGACACGCTCCTTATGCCCTTTGCTAGAGTTGAGGACTTGCGCCCCTGCCTTAACCTTGCCTGAATATACCCGGAAGTAGACAAGTCTGCCCATAAACGGGTCAGCGACCACTTTGAAAGCCAGCGCTGAAAATGGAGCGTCATCACCGACCTCCCGCACATCTATCTCTCCAGTTTGCAGATCGATAACATGGACCGGTGGTATGTCCAGGGGGGAAGGAAGATAGTCCACGATGGCATCAAGCAAGGGCTGGACTCCCTTGTTCCTCAAAGCGCTGCCGCAAAGTACCGGGACTATCCGGTTGGTCACCGTCAGTCTTCTTATAGCTTCCTTGATCTGGCTGCTAGAGACCTCTCCACCCTCAAGATAAAGAAGCATCAATTGGTCGTCATTTTCTGCCAGTTTTTCAATCAGCGCCTGGCGGTATTTCACCGCCTCCTCTTCGTCCTCCTTGGGAATAGGCGACTCGGTGGGTGCCACAGTGACGTCTTCGGAGAACAGCCAGGCTTTATTATCAATTAAGTCTATCACTCCCCTAAATTGGTTTTCCTTGCCCCAGGGCAGTTGTATTGGTATAGCCTTAGCCCTCAATCTCTCTTCAATCATACTTACGGTGTGGTGGAAATCAGCGCCAACCCTGTCCATTTTGTTTATAAAACAAATTCGCGGCACGCTATATCTATCAGCCTGCCGCCATACCGTCTCAGATTGGGCTTCTACTCCAGCCACTGCATCAAGCACCACCACTCCACCATCTAGTACGCGAAGACTGCGTTCAACCTCAGCGGTAAAATCAACGTGTCCTGGTGTATCGATAAT
>DTZC01000184.1 GCA_012961565.1 Dehalococcoidia bacterium | reverse complement strand
GAAATCAGCTACTTTTATACCCTCAAATACTTCTTTCATCAGATTACTCCTAGCTGCTTTAGCGCGGCAATTTTGGTCGAGGAAAGTCCCAGTTCACCTAGATATATCTCGTCATTGTGTTCACCAATCTGGGGAGGTGGTCGGTACAGTTTCCAGGGGCATTGGCTGAGTTTCACCGGTGCCCCTGGATAAGTTATCGTTTGGTTCAGTGCAGGGTGTTTCAGGGATGTCCAATAATTGCGAGCGGCAAGCTGAAGACTTTCAGCCACGTCTTTCATGCTGCAGACTGGAGCCAGAAGGATGGAATTACTGATTGCCTTGTCAAGGAGCTCTTTTTTTGTCTTTGTTAATAGGAACTCGGCTATTGGCTTTTCCACGAAGTCCTCTTGCTCCTGGCTTATAGTAGCCATGTTGTGCTTTACCCAGTCATAGTCTTTGAGTTCCTCGGCGAAACCCTCTTCATTTGCCCACCTTACCAGTCCCTGTGACGACTTGACTAGCCCCATGGTAGCACCACCACCCAGGAAAAGGGTCACGTAGCCGTCCCGGCAAGGATATACCCGCTGTTGCTTTAAGGGTCCCAGTGCTTTGGGTCTTGCTGGCTCGGCGTAACAGCCACTTCGCTGGTAGTTCACCTTTAGCAGGTCCCAGATTTCGGTAGTTATCATCAGAGATAAGACTATAGCTTCTTGAATCGAAACGTCTACGTGTTGACCGTTGCCGGTAAGCTCACGATAATAAAGGGCGAAAGTGCTGCCCACGGCTGCATGGAGGCAGCCGAGAAAGTAGGCTTGGGGTGAACTAATCCTTATCGGTGGTCGGTCCCTGTCTCCTAAAAGCCTCGCCATGCCTCCCATCGCCATGAGGGTGAGGTCGCTGGCTTTGAAATTAGAATAAGGTCCGTTTTGCCCAAACGGGGTTATGGAAGTCATCACAATGCTGGGGTTTATTTCAGATAGAACCTGGTAGTCCAGCCCCATTTTTCCCAGATAGCCCGGGGGGTAAGACTCGATGACAAGCGCGGACTCGCTGACCAAAGATTTGAAGATTTCCCTGCCTTCAGCCTTTTCTATGTTCAGGGTTATGCCTCTCTTGTTGGCATTGGCGAACCACCAAGAGAGGCTGTTTTGTGATCGGGGCTCATCGTGGTAGAATGGTCCAATGTGGCGCGAAGGGTCACCTCCGGGAGGTTCGATTTTTATGACGTCAGCACCAAAGTCTGCCAGGATTCTTCCGCAGAGGTGTCCTTTTTCATCCGTCAAGTCCAGCACTCGGTAGCCGCTGAAGAGGCAGTTGGCATTAAAGGTGCTGCTATTGCTGCATGGTTTAGAAACTGCCGGCATTATGAATCCTTTATAGCAGTTCCTCTGATTGCAGTCAATGGACAGGCTCTCTGCTGAGTTTTGCGTTGAAAGCGGTTGACATAACAATCATATGTTCTCACAGATGACCAAAATCAGCTCAACCTTCTGGCTACTGGCCAGTCGCCCTTTTCTCTGGAAGGGAGAGCGACTGTCGATATACCAGGCATAATATCTTCCCCTCTCTGGTTGATGGCATGGGTCTCGACATCCACGCAGAAGTCGCCCTCGTCATCGAGATACTTCCTGGCTACCTTGCCTCGAAGCCAGACGGCATCAGAGTGATAGAAAAACTTCCTGTATTCAGCGTAGTTTTTCTTTAACCAGCCTTCGTCTCCCATCCAATTGGTCAGCAAGCTGATTAGCCAGCCTTGTCTTTGTGCTCCGACATCGTAGGGAGCTGGGAGTCCGGCTCCCTGCGCTGCCAGCTTGTTATAGTGCACACTGTAGACTGGCTCTAGTGAGCAGGTTGATGGGTCACGGAACGCCCAGGCGGGGTGAGCGCGGTACAAACGAAGTTGCACACCAAAGGCAGCGATTTGCACCGGAGCTGCCCCTATACAGTAGGCGACCATGTCTGTTAAGCCAAAGGGTCCCTTGACCACCGGCTTCAGCTCTTCACCAACCTGAACATCTTCCCAGTAGCGTACCTGTGAACCCCTTACTTCCTCGGCTAGCACCTCGTCTTCCAGTCTCTGGAGCTGTTCTTCAGTCCAGGGATGGGGTAGTTGAATATGGTGATATTTGCCTTTTTCTCTGGCGGTGCGTCGTTCAGCCCTGACCAGCCACAGGTCTGTCTTGGCTACCAGCTCACCTCTCTGGTTAAAGAAATTTGCCCTCTGGTATTCTAAAACTGTTCTGCCAGCAAATTGACTGCCCTTAACGTCGAAGCCGGTGAAGATACATTCCGGCGTGATTGTGTCGCCGAAGAAAATCGGCTTGTAGAATTCCCAGTCATTTCCCGAGTGAAAAGCGTGCACACCAGGCAGCCCTTGAAGTACCCAGGTAGGGAAAACACTGTATAACCAACTCGGAGGAGCGATAAGCCGCCCGTAGCGTGTTTTTTTGGCATACTCTTCATCTCTAAAAAGCGGGTTTATGTCTCCTATGCCATTAACATAATTCCTTATCGCTTCGAAAGAAACATATCTGTTGAATATGTTGCCGATGCGGAGTCTGGCTCCTATTCTGTCCCGCCATTCCTCCAGTGCCTGCGGGCTTATTTTACCTTCTGATAGCTGTCCAGCCCTGTTAGTCAATTCTTTCCTCTGGCTGCTTTTTGATTATGGTCTCGGGGATGCCTTCCAGCCGGGTGGCAACCAAGTTGTGACATCGAGGACACCTTTTTTCCATCAGGGTGCCATACGTCCCCGTGTAACGTCCGGCAATGGGAGCAATAATAGCCTCACACCAAGGACACTTTAATTCGGCTTGCATATCTGATTTTTTCGCCATTATTATGGCCAGAACAGCCTTTTTGCCTCTCTCCTCAGTTCGGAGCGGAAATCGGGGTGGGCAATTGAAATTAACTCTTCCGCTCTCTGCCTCTGTGTCTTGCCGCACAGTCTGGCGACACCATATTCGGTGACCACAATATCGGCTAAAGTGCGAGGTACGCTAACAATACTTCCACCTTCCAGCGATGGTACGATGCGTGACAGGGTACCGCCACGTGCTGTCGATGGCAATACGGTTATGTTTTTGCCTCCTTTGGACAATGCCACTCCAGTGGCGAAGGCTAACTGTCCACCAGTCCCGCTTACCATGGTTGGACCTAGAGACTCGGCATTTATTTGTCCCGTGAGGTCTATGGCTATGGCGCTGTTGATTGCCACCATATTGTCATGGGCTGAGATGATTCTGGGGTCAAGCACGTAATCTGACCCCCAGAGCTCAAAGAGAGGGTTCATATTGATGAAATCCATTTCCTCTTTTGTCCCGCCGCCAACTGCTGTGGCTATGGCTTTACCGGTATTGATGGTCTTTCTGGTTCCGGTGATAACGCCATTTTTGACGAGCGTAGCTATACCTCTTGGCGTATTCTCTGAGTGCCAGCCGAGGTCGACCTTGTTATCCAGCACCCCGAGGAGCGGTATCCATTCGGAGGTGCCCCCGACTCCAATTTCAAGGGTGTCACCGTCATTTATAAGCTTCTCAACTTGTTGGGCAATCTGTTTTTCCACTTCACCGGGTCCGGTCGTTTTTCTGCCCAGCAGGTCGGTTGCCCCCGGGAGTCTCCCGGTGGGGGTATGCTCGACGAAGTAATCTATCTCCGAGACGTGGATGAAGTTATCGCCGTAAGTGCGAATCAGGTTCTTGTTGACCTCGGCGATGACGGTCCTGGCGGCCTGTAGCATCACCTTTTTGTTCCACAGAGAAGCGCCAAAACTACAGTAGCCCTTGTCATTTGGAGGTGATAACTGGACCAGGAAGACATCCACTGGTTCCCTAACTGCCGGGGGATGAGCCCAGAAGAGACTGCTGACCAGATAGTCTCCTCTCCGCTGGGTAATCATCTGCTGGACAATGGGAAGTACGTGTCCAATCTCTATATGAAAGGAGTCTTCCCACCCTGGCTCATACCAGGGAAAGTCCCTGCCCGGGGCTGGGACTAACACCTGCACCCCGCTGAGCTCGTCCTTTCTGGCTGCTAGTGCTAGTCCAACAGCCAGTGGCTCTATCCCGTAAGCAAAGGCGACCCTGTCGCCGGATTTGATAGCCTTTACTGCCTCTTCTGCGGTAACCAGTTTTTTACTGTAGTCATCTTGCCACTGGTTCATAAGAAACTACCTTGAGGTGGTGTCTCGGACTACGGGATTTTAGGCATTGGGTACTTTTTTGTCAATCGTTGCTGCCGGGGAATAGCCAAAGCAGTCTACATTTCTGCAGGCGGTTGATTTGCTTTTGGTCGCTCTTCGGCATCAAGGTTTTGACTCTGTAGCTGAATTGAGGCATGGTTTTTTCCTCTGGCAACAAACAGAAATTTTTGAAAAAATCAGTCCAAACCTATTGACAAATCTGGCTGAACTACCTAAACTGGTCTACAAACTGATTTAGGAGGTGCGAGCATGGTTATCAGAAGGCTGCCAGCCTCGGTAGCCGCAGTCCTATCGGCAGTCCTCATCCTGACACTGCTGATTGGCTGTGCACCCAAGGCTCCGGCAGAAGCTCTAGATTGGAGGTTACAGTCGGTCTATCCTCCGGGGAGCAAATTGTATGACGAGTTTATATTGTATTTTGTCGACGAAGTTGCCAAGAGAAGTGACGGCAATATTAAGATAACCCCATTCCCCCCTGGAGCGATTGTCAAGACTACAGAGTTGCTGGACAGCGTTGCCAAAGGTGTCGTTGAGATGGGTGTTGCCAGCGGCATTTATTTTGCTGGCAAGGTGCCTGAGGCAATCATTGAGATGGGGCTACCCTTCAGTTATCCTTTCGATGCCGACATAACTTATGAGCTCATGTATGAATACCAGGATGGAAAGTGGCGTGACCTTATCAATGCGGCATGGCATGAGAAAGGGGTTCATGCACTAGTTCATTTCGTGGTCACCGGCTACGGTCTGATGACGAGGGATCCGGTGACCAATCTGGACGACCTTAAAGGAAAGAAAATAAGGACTTTCGCTCACTTCACCACCCTACTCAAAGGGGTAGGCGTTAGTACTACAGGTATTGCACCTGCAGAACAGTACATGGCGTTGAAGACCGGGGTCATTGATGGCACCCTTTACCCCTTCTATTCACTGGAAACCTATAAGTTCTACGAAGTGTGCAAAACGGTGGTCATGCCCAGAGTGCTGGGAAGTATCCCGCTACCCGTCTTCGTCAGTCTTGAGGAGTGGAATAAGCTGTCTCCGGCAACCCAGGAGATACTTGTCAAAGCTGCCCGAAAGGCTGCTGTAAGATACTCAAAGATAGCCTGGGAGTACGAGGGGGAGGTTCTGGATAAAGCACGTGAGGTTTACGGTGTGCAAACATTTATCCTTCCAGAAGAGGATGTAGCAAAATTGGAAAAGGTGGCTGCTGCTATATGGAAGGGTGTTGCTGGCAAGACGCCGAGGTGCGATGAGTTGGTTGACGTGGTAAAACAGTTCCTCGAGGCGAAGAAAATCGGTTATCCCGGCGGCTAAATAGGTCTAGCG
>DTZC01000183.1 GCA_012961565.1 Dehalococcoidia bacterium | reverse complement strand
GGGTCGAGGCTACATCGGTTGGATTAATATGCACCAAGAATGGGTTGTTGCTAAACAGTCTCGGACAGCGTAGGTAGCCATATCGTGGTCATCAACAGCCGGTTGCCACGGGGTATGCACACGGAGGCCCAATCACTAATTTCAATGCAGCAGCCTTGACCACTCACATACCAGATAGTAGAATGCAGCCATCAAGAGGTAGCTCCTATGCCAAAACAATTTCCACTGGATGCACCAGGCTTTCACCCTTTTGCTGAACTGATTGGCTTAAGGTTTACCAAATCCGGAAAGGGACACAGTGAATGTGTTCTGGAAATAAACGAGAGGCTGTTAAACCCACACAAAGTCATCCACGGAGGAGCAGTCTACTCGATGGCAGATACCGGCATGGGTGCTGCTCTCTACTCCCACTTAGCCAAAGACGAAATTTGTGCCACGGTGGAAATCAAAATCGTCTATTTCGCTGCACTAGCATCCGGGCTTCTCACCTGCAAGACAAAAGTCATTCACAGAGGCAAGAGAATCGCCGTACTGGAATCAGAAATAAGGGGTAACAACCGTCTCATCGCCAAGGCTATAGGCACGTATTCCATATTCAAAGCCAAAGGGGACTGATGACACACTGCTATTTGGAGAGACTCCGTGTCCCAGGACTTCCTCACACAGCTTGAAAAACACCTTCCCCAGCCGATTCGGAAGCTGATAACAGATGCCGGGAAAAAGGCTTGTGAGATGGGTATGGAGCTTTATCTCGTGGGCGGGACAGTGCGTGACCTGTTCCTGGGAAGCACTAACTTTGACCTCGATTTAGTTGTTGAAGGTGATGCTATCGAGCTTGCTAACGAACTAGCCAAAGACAGCCAGGCGAAGCTCACAATCCACCCTCGTTTTGGCACCGCCAAACTCAGTTTCACCGACTTCAGCCTCGACCTAGCCACCGCCCGCAGCGAGACCTATAGCAAGCCCGGAGCCCTGCCCACAGTCCGACCAGGCACCCTCAAAGACGACCTTTTCCGTCGTGACTTTACAATCAACGCCATGGCGGTATGCCTGGTGCCTCAACGCTTTGGTGAACTCATTGACCTTTATCGTGGCAAAGACGACCTGGAACACCGTCTCATCCGCATACTACACCCCAACAGCTTCACGGATGATGCTACCAGAATCCTGCGGGCACTTCGCTATGAGCAAAGGTTGGGATTCAAGCTGGAACCGGAGACGGAAAGCTCCTTACGGCAGAATATAGCCATGTTGGACACGATAAGCGGTGACCGCATCAGACACGAGCTAGAGCTAATCTCTAAGGAAAAAGAACCGGAGCGGGTCTTGAGGCGGGCTGATGAGCTGGGAGTGCTGAATAGGCTGCATCCATCTCTTAGGGGGAATGGCTGGCTGGGCGAGATGTTCAGCAAAGCTCGCCAGTTCGCTCAACGAGTGTCACTTTCTGTCCTCTATCTATGCTTGTTCGTCTATCGGCTGACCAAGCAGGAAAATGACGAATTCATTTCCCGCCTCAATTTTCCCAAGGCATCAGCTCAAGCCATGTGCCACACCTTGAAGCTCAAAGCTCAGCTTCCCGTGCTGACCACGCCTGGACTCAAGCCCAGTGATATACATCAATTGCTCCGCGGTTACGCGCCACCAGCTATCCAGACCAATGCCCTTGCCACAGAATCACCAGTAGCAAGCCAGCGTCTCCACTTCTACCTGTCCAGGTTGCGCTACATGAGACCGGCATTGAACGGCGAAGATTTGCAGAGAATGGGAATCCCTGCTGGTCCTCAAATCCGAGAGGTGCTGCAGATATTGCACAGAGCACGACTCAACGGAGAGGCACAGACCAGACAGGACGAAGAAAGACTGGTGCGTATCTGGCGTCAAACCACTTCCGGTACCAAGGTAGACACAGAATAAGCCTCCAGTCCCTGCTGATGAAGTCGGCGGCATATCTTGTTGGCATCAGCCTCGTCTGCTGCTGGAGCAAACAAGGCTGGACCTGAACCGGCCAGATGTATGCCCGTAGCGCCAGCTTGCTCCAGGAGTCTCCAGTAAACCTCCAACCTCGGGAAAGCCTCAAGAGCAATCTCATCGAAAACATTAAACAATATATCAGGAATGATTCTTCTATCCTGCGACCAAGACTTCAAAGCCCGGCTCACGAACTGCCCTTCGGTGAAATGCCGCTTACTTAGAAGGGAATAGAGCCGTTTTGTTTTGCCAGGTTCTCTGGGGAACGGTGGCACTAGCAGCACAAAATAGTGTCTCTGCAAAGTGTCTAGAGGCACGACTTTTTCCCCCCTGCCTTCCACCAGAGCCATGCCTTTATAGATGAAAAGCGGGACATCAGAGCCCAGCCTGGCTGCAAATTCAGCCAGGTCTGAAGTGGGCAGCCCCAGTTCCCAGAGTCTATTAACCACCAGCAGGGTGGTAGCGGCATCGCTGCTGCCACCGCCCAACCCAACACCCCACGGGATTCGCTTCTCGAGCTTGACCTTTACCCCTTTATGGCAGCCGCTGGCTTCCTTCAGTAGCTCGGCTGCCTTAATAACCAGATTGTCCACACTCTGCAAGCTGACTTCACTGCACTCCAGAGAGATTCCTTCAGCGGACTCGAACAAAAGCAGGTCACAGAGGTCGACCGCCTGCACCAAGCTGCGGACCTCGTGGTAGCCATCGTCTCGCCTCCCTAGGACTTCGAGGACGAGATTAATTTTAGCTGGTGCCAGCGCGGTTAACATCGCATCCTGCCTGATGCCTCCAAGCTTGTAAGACCTCGTAGACCCTTGACCACTCCACGAGACTGAGCGTTTCAGCTCGACGCTGGGACTCCACTCCGGCTTTCCGCAGCAGTTCAACAACCTGGCTCGACTTCATCCTAAGTCCCTGAGCCAGCGAATTATGTAGCTGTTTTCGAGGTGAGCTGAATCCACATCTGACGACCTCGAGAAAGTCCTTTAGGTCAGCAACTGGCACTGCAGGCTCCGAGAGCAAGTCGAGACGCAGGATGACTGAATCCACCTTAGGCTGGGGGTAAAAGCTCCTGGAGGCTACGCGTGCTACAATCCGCGGCCTGGCATAAAGCTGAAGGCTGACCGCCAGCAAGGACATCTTTCCTGGAGCGGCGACGATAGCCTCACCGACCTCCTTCTGCACCATGACCACCATCAATGATGGTCTGGGTGAGCTTTCTACAAAGTGGCGTAATACAGGCGATGTAATGTAATAGGGCAAATTAGCCACCACCTTGTAATCGTTTTTTCCCTTTAATAGCTGGGATAGAGAGACCTCCAGTATATCAACATTGACCACGCACACATTCCGCAAAGAACTCAGCCTGTGCTTCAATAATGAAGCCAGCCTGGTATCGAGTTCCACAGCCACAACACTACCAGCCCGCCGCGCCAGTTGCACAGTTAACACACCCAGACCGGGACCGACTTCAATTACAGTGTCCTGTGGGGAGAGTTCTGCAGCCTCAACTATCGTCTCCAACACCGCTTCATCTGTCAGGAAATGCTGCCCCAGGCTTTTTCTGGGTCTAACACCGAGCTGGCGGAGCAGACGCTTGACCTGAGCCGAAGAGGAGAAGATTGATTCATCAGAGCCGAAAGTTTTCAAAACTATTATCGTATCCGGTTATCAGGTGAGTGTAGTACCACAATCTCCGAATCAACTAAACCTTGAGCTTGAGAATCCGCTGAGCGTTCTTGTATAGCACCTTCTCAATCACCTCTGGCCTGTAACCGCCGCTTTCAAATTCCTGGAGCCACCGCTTCGGTGGAATTTCAGGATAATCGGAGCCAAACATAAACTTATCCTGAAGGCGACCATTGATCTCCCTTCTAATCACCTCAGGGAAATATTTCGGTGCCCATCCAGAAAGGTCAGCATAGACATTACCCTTATGAAGTAGTACTGCAATCTGCTCCTCGTGCCAGGGCCAGGCAGGATGAATCATTATTATTGTTAGCTCCGGGAAATCAGCGGCTACATCGTCGATGTGGGGAACAGGTCTGGTATAGCTCAAGCGTATTCCATAGCCACCGGGCATGCCAGCCCCGGCACCGGTAGTCCCGGTATGGAAAGAGACCGGTATCTTCAGCTCAACGCACTTCTCATAAAGAGGGTAAAAGCGTCTGTCATTGGGATAGAACGCCTGAAGCGCTGGCTGGAATTTCAGCCCCATCAGCCCCAGCTCCTTCACGCACCTGTCCAGCTCGTTTATGGCTGCCTTCCCCTTCCAGGGGTCAACCATTGCCCAACCACCGAGAAATACATCCGGGAACTTCTTTATCAGCCTGGCTATCTCATCATTGCTATTTCTAGTATCGACACCGCTCACAGTTTCGGTGTCCCAGCCTATCAATAGAGCCTTTATGTCCAGCTCCTTGAATTCCTGTGCCATCTCCTCGTCGGTCTTAACCTTGTACTCAACTCCATAGTACTTGGAAATATATTCCACCAGCTCAGGACCCCAAAGACGCTTCCGGTCAAAGACCGCCGTGCTGGGATGAACATGAACATCAATAGCTCTCATGCTGGGACCTCCTTGAATTCACATCATTGTGTAACCGCCGCTGACGCTGATGGTCTGCCCGGTTATGAAACTAGCTGCATCCGAAGCCAGAAACACGACAGCATTGGCTACATCTCGTGGTCTGCCCAGACGACGCAGGGGATAGGCTTTTGCCGCCTTTTCCTGGACTTCAGGGGTGAATATCTGCCCCATGGGACCCTTCCACATGCTGAGCTCTCCAGCATGCTCTGGACTCTCGGGCACAGTGGCTCCGGGGCACACCACATTGACGTTTATGTTATAACGTCCCAGCTCCCGAGCCAGGGATTTCGACAGGGCAATGACGCCACCCTTACATCCGGCATAGACTGCCTCCCGGTACTCACCCATCCTGCCGGCATCAGAGCCAATGCTGATGATTTTCCCGTACTTCCGCTCAATCATGTGGTCCAATACTGCTCTGGTGCAATTTATAACGCCCCAGAAATTTATATTTATTTCTCTTTGCCATTCGTCCCGTGGCTTCTCAACAAACAAACGGTCTATTGTCCAGCCGACGTTGTTGACCAGTATGTCTATCTTGCCAAACTGCGCCAGAGTCGTATCCACCATTGCCTTCACTGAGTTGGTATCGGTGACATCAGTCTTGATAACAATAGCCTTGCCGCTCAGAGTAGCAGCCTCTTTAGCCACCTTTTGCCCCTGTGTCTCGTCTATATCAGCAATCACCACATTTGACTTTTCTTTGGCAAATGCCAGGACTATGCCCCGACCGATGTTCGAAGCACCACCGGTGACAATCACTGTTTTATCTGCTAGATTTAAGTCCACGTGCGTACCCTCCTCGGTGATTAGTCAGGTCATACCCGATTATGAGGCTTGCTACCTGGCTTGTTGCCTGTCAGGCACAACCCGAGCTAATACTACTATGGCGCTCGGAACTTTTCAAGGCTACCAGCCTTGACTCAAACGCATAATCAGGGATAAAGGCAGCCCCCGTTCCTTCATCCTTTTCTGGGTGGTCAGAATATCATACTCAACCCGGTAATGATACACTGTCTTGGTATTAGCATCATAGACGGCGTAACTTGCCCGTGGGTCACCATCGCGAGGCTGGCCCACGCCGCCAGGATTGATGAACAGGCGATTTTCTCCCAGTCTCAAGCTGCCTTCATCGGGAAACATCCTATAGACCACGCTGCTGCCAACGAGTTCAAATACTAGTGGCACATGAGAATGTCCCACAAGGCAGTAGGTCGTTTCAAAACAGGCAAAGTTGTCCTGTGCTGCTTCACGAGACATCAGGTATTCCCAGACAGGCTCTCTCGGGCTGCCATGGACCAGCGTGAAATCGTCCTGGCAAAGCTCCAGAGGCAGCTTCTGTAAGTAGTCTATGTCTTCGGGCGTCAGTTGCTGTGCTGTCCAGCGGCAGGCCTGGGCAGCCACAGGATTGAAATCAGCAGTATCTACCCTGCCTATCGCTGCCCAATCATGATTACCGGCAACGCAAACAGGCTCAAATTGACGCAAAAGCTGGATACACTCGTGAGGGTCGGGTCCGTAGCCAACCACGTCCCCCAGACACCACACCCTGTCAAAGCCTCCTCTAGCTTTGATGTCTCTGAGTACCGCCTCAAAAGCCGCCAGGTTACTGTGGATATCGCCTATGACCAGATATCGCATATCGCCTAACTATACCATCGACGAGATGATTTGTTAAGTCGGCGGGAAAAGGAGAGATGAACAAAAAGGCAACATCAGGGAGTATGCCGGCCTATTCAGTCTGCCTGGTGTTCTGCTCTATTTCCAGAAGCAGGCTGCAGAGGTCAGCAAAAGCAAGCATAAACAGTCCGTACAAAATCGAGGCAACAGCAACAGCAGCAGC
>DTZC01000182.1 GCA_012961565.1 Dehalococcoidia bacterium | reverse complement strand
GAGAACTTAGAACCAGAGTTGAGCGCAGCTTAAAGCTATCGGGACGTAACAGCATGTTTAAGACGCTGTTTTCTGGTTTCCCAGCGAGGGCAGAGGTTACTCCGATACCCAATTTATTTTTCACTACCGTGATGCCGCAGATTGAGGATATCGCCGAGTTGAAGACAGTGTTATATATTTTTTGGCTGGTCAGCCGCCGCCGGGGCAATTTACAGGGTGTAACCTATGATGAACTATTATCTGACTCTATCCTGATGGACTGCTTTGACGGTGAGGCTGGGTCGAAGCGCGAAGCGCTTCGTCGTGTGTTAGACCGGGCTGTGCAGCATGGCATTATCCTCCATCTTAAGCTTGATAGGGAGGGTAAGCTTGATGATGTGTATCTCATCAATAACGAAGTGGGAAGAAAAACAGTCGAGAGAATTCAACAGGGAAAGCTTCCGCGGGTAGCCTTAGCCCCCGGTGAGGAGAGGGTGAGTAAAGCAAGATTACCCAACATTTTCAGTCTTTATGAGCAGAATATAGGTGTGCTCACCCCCATGATTGCCGAGGAACTGGTGGAAGCTGAGAAGCTTTACCCACCGCAGTGGATTGAGGACGCTTTCAGGGAGGCTGTGGCGTTAAATAAGCGTAGCTGGAAGTATATTTCACGTATACTGGAACGATGGGCTATTGAGGGCAAAGACGATGGAAAGCCTGGGAGAGATACTAAAAAAGAAGAGGGTAAAGACAAATACACCCGGGGTAGATACGGACATATCGTCAAGCGTTGAACGTGGCGAGGAAGATTCGTCCGGGCATGTGTGCTCCTTGTGTAAAGGAGCTGGTTTTGTGTATCCTCTGTCAACTTCGGGACGTCCTGATTTCAGCCGGGTTGTACCGTGCCAATGTACTAAACAGGAGCTGAAGCGGGAAAAGTTGGCCCAGCTTCAGCAGTATAGCAACCTCGGCGTTTTGTCACGACTCACCTTTGATACTCTCATACCTGTGGGGAAGCATGTCAAAGACCGGTCTGGAGAGGAGTTCAAGCGGGTTTATGAAGCTGCTAAAGCCTTTGCTGCGGAGCCTAAGGGGTGGTTGGTTCTGGTGGGTCCAGGCGGCTGCGGTAAGACACATCTTGCGTGTGCTATTGCTAATTACCGCCTTAACATGGGTCAACCTGCGTTTTACATTGGTGCTGCTGACTTGCTAGACCATCTGCGGAGTGCTTTTAGTCCAAGTAGTGATGTTGCCTATGATGAGTTGTTTGAGCGGGTAAAGAATGTGCCTCTGTTGGTCTTGGATGACTTGACTATGGTAGGGGCGACTCCTTGGGCAAAGGGGAAACTGGAACAGTTGCTTGATTATCGCTTCAATGTGCGTTTGCCAACCGTCATCACTACTGATGTTGCAATTGAAGAGTTTGACGAAGGCTTGCGGGGCCACTTGACTGATTCTGAAGTGAGCCAAGTGTATGTAGTCTCGAGGGGTTCGCCATCGACGTTGACGCATTTTGGTGACCTAGAACTTGAGTTGTTGCGCAAAATGACCTTCAAAAGCTTTGATTATCAGCGGGCAGACCTTCTGCTTGAGATGCGGCAGAACCTAGAGCAAGCTTACCGGATCGCCCTCGATTTTGCACGGTCTCCCCAAGGATGGCTGGTCTTGCTGGGGGAGAACGGTTGTGGTAAGACACATCTGGCGGCTGCTATCGCCAATCACTTGCGTCAGGAGGGGAAATCGGTGCTGTTTATTGTAGTTCCCGAGCTACTTGACCATCTGCGCTCGACCTTCAGCCCGGAGAGCAGAGTTTCTTATGATGAGCTATTTGAGAGGATTAAGAGAGCTCCAGTGCTTATTCTGGATGATTTCGGAGAACAGTCCACCACCCCGTGGGCACAAGAGAAGCTTTATCAGCTTATCAACTATCGTTATAATGCGCGGCTGGCAACAGTTATTACCACCTGTCTGAAGCTGGATGAGATTGAGAACCGTATTAGCTCGAGAATGGCGGACCCGAGCTTGAGTCTTGTTTTCAATATAGCGGCTACTGATTATCGTACTGATGTAAAATCCCCCCGAGTCCGTGATGCCAAGTCGCGACAACGTTACTATCGGCAGGGTCGGTCGTCCTAGTGACCAATTGTTGTAGCCTGGAGACTTTCCTGATAAAATAGCCTAGATTGGCGAGGGAAAAGCTGTGATAAATTCGCCAGTTCTGGTACTCAATCAGAATTACGAGCCGCTGAATATCTGCAAGGTGCGCAGGGCTATAGTCCTGCTGTTTCGGGGTAAGGCTGAGGTTTTGGAAAATGGGCGGGGTAATCTTCGTGCAATCAGCGGGATGTTCGACGTCCCCTCTGTCATCCGTCTTGTTTATTACATAAGGCGGCCGCGCCAGCAGCGGAGGCTGACCAAGGTTGAGGTCTTCAATCGTGACCAGTACACCTGCCAATATTGTGGTCGGGAAAGCAGGGAGCTCACTCTAGACCATGTTATACCGCGGCGGCGCGGGGGAGAACACAGCTGGGAAAATGTGGTAAGTGCCTGCATACCGTGCAATCGTAAAAAGGCTGGGCGAACACCGGCGGAGGCGCGGATGCCGCTTCTTCGTAAACCTAGAGCACCGAGTAATGATGGCTTCTATGTGCCTTATCAATATCTCCGCCTGCATACCGAGTGGCAAAAGTACCTTGGTTCATAGTCAGTCTTGCTTCTCTTGCTTATCCCCAGTTGGCTTTTCCTTCCAGTCTATTTGGCTTCGAGGTAGTTCGATTGTAACCCCAGTTTCTAATTCTACCGTTACCGTTTCCTTGAGTGGATTGCAACTGACCACCTTGGCGTTTCCTAAAGGTGTGGATACCGTTTGACGCAGTGGTGGTAGCTTCTCCTTCATAGCCCGATATTGCTCGTATTCGTATCCTAGGCAACAGAGGAGACGACCGCAGATACCTGATGTTTTCATCGGGTTGAGTGCCAAGTTCTGTTCTTTTGCCATCTTGATGGAAACGGGTGTGAATTCGCTGACGAAGGTAGTGCAGCATAAGGGGAAGCCGCATTTGCCTAGACCGCCAATTAGCTTGGCTTCATCTCTAGCTCCAACCTGCCGTAGTTCGACACGGGTTTTCAGGCTGCGGCTCAGTTCTCGGACAAGGTCGCGGAAATCCACCCTTTTTTCAGCACTGAAGAAGATAGTAAGGTGGCTCCCATCCAGATTGTATTGTGCAGAGATAGGTTTCATGGGCAGGTTAAGTCGTTCCACGTGCTCCCGGCACTTTGCAAGAGCTTCCTTCGCCCTTTCTCGCTGGTGTTGTGCTTTTTCTATATCTTCAGGTTGAGCCTTTCGTAGCACAGGCTTTAGTGGTTCGGTGATGTCACTGAAGAGCACCTGGTCTGGAGTGATAACCACTCTACCGAGCTCGTGCCCATGAATGCTCTTGACTACCACATAGTCATTTACTTGCACAGGGATGCCTGCGGCATCGAAATAGTATACCTTTCCTGCTGGTTGAAAACGGACCCCGACTATATCAGCCATAACAACATAGCAGACACCGGTGGTATGGTGTGTCCTACTATTACCTCCTTTTTGGCATGTCGAGCATCAAAACCTCAAGCACCAGACGCAGGTTAGCGTTCATAGCGATCTGATCCAGCGCTTTTTGCAAGCTACCTATAAAGTCCCTGGTCTCCGGTACAGACAATATCTGTGCCCATTTCTCAATCTCTGTAATGCGGTCAACGTTGGTTATAGTTTGTTCGCAGCCGGATTTAGCCAGCATAATATCTCGCCACCAGGTGAGCCAAAGTCTTATCGTCTCTTTGGCTGTCCTGCGGTCGTTTGATATTCTTGCTGCGTAGCCGAAGCGTCTTTCCCAGCCAGCTTTGAGCAAAGCGGTCATTTCAGTCAGGCATTCACTTCGCCATACAAGCTGGCTATTGTCAGTTAAAGCTGTTAATGCCCAGCCGAGGCGCCCGTGTGACAATCGGGCTAAGAGCCTTGCTTTGTCCCTTTCGACTTTATAAGAGTCGGCAAGCACCCTCTCCATCTCTTGGGCGGGCAATGGCTTCAATTCTATCCTCTGGCAGCGAGAGACGATTGTAGGTAACAGACGCCGTTCATCAGAGGTGAGCAGCAGCATGACTACAAAGGGTGGTGGCTCTTCTAGTATTTTGAGCAGGCAGTTGGCTGCTTCGGTAGAAAGGTCTTCGGCACCATCGATAATAAATACTTTACGTTTACCCTCATAGGGTGGTAGATTAGCGCTCCGCTGGAGTTCTTTAATATCATTGATGCCTATCTCGACCCTCTGTTTTGAATTTCCTGAATTGCCGGTTGATTCCAGGCCTATGATTGATATATCTGTGTGTTTACCACTGCTGATTCTGCGGCAGGGGTCACATTCAGAACAAGGTGGCTTATTACCTTTGCAGTTCAATGCACGAGCTAGGTCGAGTGCCAGAGTCATCTTGCCTGTGTGTGGCGCACCTATGAGGAGATAAGCATGAGCTAGCTTATTGGTTTCGAGGCTATGTTGGAACAAAGCTAGTATTCTAGATTGACCAATCGTCTGCCACATATCTGCTAGATTACATCCAATCTCATCAAGTCTTGATAGCTTTCACGCTGCCGGATGAGGCGAGCTTTGCCTTCTCTGACCATCACAATTGCTGGTCGGGGTACCATGTTGTAGTTGCTTGACATGGGAATTGAATAAGCACCGGCAAGAGGCATGGCGATGATGTCTCCCGGTGCAATAGGAGGCACAGTGACATCCCTAGCCAGGATATCCCCAGACTCGCAATATCTACCAGCAATGGTAACTATGGCTGCTTCATCCTCGTTAACCTTGTTTGCTACTAGAGCCTCATATTTTGCATCATAAAGAGTGGGGCGGATGTTGTCTCCTATGCCGCCGTCAACACAGATATATGTCCGTACACCGGGGATTTCTTTTATCGCCCCGACTGTATATACGGCGATGCCTGCTTGCCCTACGATAGCCCTTCCTGGCTCTATGATTAGCTTGGGGAGTGTTAACCCCAGTTCGTTGGCTGTATCTATAACCTTGGTGGTTATAGCCTCGGCGTAGTCCGCTGTGCTCGGCACCTGGGAGTCCACCATATACTTAACAGCAAACCCCCCACCAGGACTGAATTCATCGAGTTCGAACTCATATTTACCTCTCATTTCGCTGGCGAAGTTGAGGACAAGGCTTATGGCTATCTCGAAGGGTGGGGTATCGGGAATTGGCGAACCGAGGTGGAAGTGGAAGCCTTTAAGGTGGAGATGGGGAGCTGCTATAGCCCGGGTTACTGCCATTTCGGCCTGTCCGGTGGCAAGTGGAAAGCCGAATTTGCTATCTAGTATGCCAGTAGTGGTGTGGTGGTGGGTGTGGGGATCAACTCCGGGAGTAAGCCGGAGCAAAATGTCCTGCTTGACCCCTGCACTATGTGCCAGTTTGTTAAGAAGCTCCAGTTCGTGAAAATTATCGACCACAATCCGCCCGACTTTCCAGTCTAGGGCTAGTTTCAATTCGTCCGCGGTCTTATTGTTTCCATGGAAGTAGACTTTTTCTCCAGGGAAATCTACTATTTGGGCTAGGCTCATTTCTCCCCCAGAGACGACATCCAGCCCCAGCCCCTCCTCCTTAAGGATAACAGCCAAAGCAGGATTGAGGAAAGCTTTGGAGGCATAAATGACAAGCGTATTAGGATAACGCCTGGCGAACTCGTTATGAAATTCGCGGCATTTATGACGCAGGGTGAACTCGTCGAGGATATAGAGGGGTGTGCCATACTTCTGGGCTAATTGCACGGTATCGCAGCCGCCGATACGGAGATGTCCCTGGGTGTCAACATCGCTTGTCAGCGGAAACAGGGAAAGCTTTGGCAAGTTATTTCGCTGCATCAGAATTGGACCGTGGAAACCTTCGGATATGGCTATTATACTATGCTGCTAGTTGACCTGCCACTTGCAAAAGGTCAAAATGTGAGCCATCGGTGAACCGGATGGAAGAGGATTATCTCAATATAAATCTCCTTCTGCATACTTGTCAGGCTTATCAATGACGTTTAACTTCGTGGTAGTTGCGTAAGCTGGTGGGACTGTTGTGGTTGAGACGGACAGTGTTGATGGGGTGTGCGATTGCCATTTTACGTTGGGATGGTTGTCTAGCAATTGGACTTTGGGGTGCTTATGCTTTTCTGGTTTGGATAGTAGGGTGTAGCGTAGAGCCATCCGCACCGAGGGCAGCGGGCTTTATGGGGCTGAGTGTTGTTGTAGACGCAATGATTCCAAGTGTAACTACAGTTGGGGCACTGCATCTTTACCACGTAGCTCATGCACCACCTCCTCCCTTCATGCTGTAAAGCGAGATTTCGGTGGGAAAGGATCCCGGATTGTGTCATTTCTATGCCGGGCTTGTTTCTCCCGGCTTCTTCCGGGACGGCTCATCTAGCGCTACTTGAAGCTGCGGTTTGCAGAACTTACAGTCGTCTATTGGCCTCCTAGATGTTTTCACCCATGCCAGCGCATCTGCATATGAAGTGAAAGGACCCCGCCAATGTCTCCAGTGGCTACCCCGTGGCTTTTCCCGGTCTCTGCAGCAGTGACATGTCGAGGTGTGCACCTTGATGTAGTTCTGTTTGGTGTCTTCCAGTGCCCAAAATGTCATCCACATCACCCCCCTCGTTGGGCATGCAATGCCAGAGTTCACAGCTATTTTACCGCTACTTGAAGCGGCTGGCAATTATTCTGAGGATGGGTTTGCAACTACAGTCCAGAAATTGATTGAACGTTTCCAACAAATAATGGGTTATGATTTGGCTAGCTTGCTACCAATAGCCCGACGATTCAGGAGAGAACGGATGAAAGTGAGCTGGTGCAGTGGGAGTGTAGATGTTTACGGTATTCAATTGTCTCATGATAAACATCTACAGTGTCCTTAGCTGTATTTTGCCAGTTGAACATCTGTCTGACTCTTTTCGGTCCCAATTCAGCTAGGTGCTTACGTTTGTCTGGGCTGTTGATAAGTGCAGAAATTGCCTCTGTTAGAGCCCTCACATTGGCCGGAGGTACCAGTATGCCAGCGTTTCCCACCACTTCGGGAAGGGCACCTGCAGTAGTAGCGACTATCGGTGCACCACAGGCCATGGCTTCAGCAGCCGGGAGACCGAAGCCCTCGTATGTTGAAGGCACGACTGCTATGCTGGCTAACCGGTACTGATTTACAAGCTCTGTGGTGTCTATCTCGCCGATAAACTTTACATAATTGCTAATATGCAGTCTGCCGATTAATTTTCGTATCATGTCATTATCGGCACCCTTGCCCACCACCACAAGTTCGAGGTTGTGCTCCTGCCGCAGTTGTGCCAGTGCTTCTAGGAGATATGCCAGTCCTTTGACTGCGGTGTTTCCGCTTGTTATGACCAGAAGCCTGTTGTCGAGGCGGTTGAGGGTAGGAGAAGGACTGAAAATCTCGGTATCGATGCCGTTGTATATTACTCGTAGCCTGTGGGGGGGTATTCCAAACGTAGTGGCGATATGCTGGCGGGCGGTGTGGGAGACAGCGATGATGTGGGAAATCCTGCGGGCAACTTTCACCTGCATGTTAATGAAAGAGTACCATCTTCTGACGCCAAGCTTGTTTTTCAGGGAGGTTGCCGCCTTGATGGCTAATTCGCGGTCGACAGTCATCGGATGATGGATAGTCTCAACAACCGGGAATCCGAGCTCCTGTATTTTGAGGATGCCATACGCCAGAGTCTGATTATCGTGAATGATGTCATATCTGGCGTTTCTGCCGCTGTTGTGCAGTAGATTGTAAGCCCGCATGCCAAAGGCGATAGGCTCCGAGAAGTAGCCGCTGATAGTGCCGAGCCACTCTACCAGACTGGCGGCTGAATCCAATTTTCGCGGGTCTATGAACAAGCGGCGTAGTGATGACATGGAATACAGGTCGAGGCTGGGGACCTTGATGAGCCTTATCCCGTCGTCTAATTCTGGATATGGTGGACCTGATACTACGTCGACACTGTGTCCCAGGTCTCTGAGCGAGCGGCTCAGGTAACGCAGGTAGACACCCTGTCCACCAGAGTAGCGGTAACTTCTATAACTTAACAGACATATACGCATCTGGCTGCCCACTGAGAGGTGGATAGTGATGTTCGCCCCCAGGGAACAGCAACATTTTACGCTCGCCACTCCAATTTATCAATGATGAGGCGGCTCTTTGTCAAGTTGTGTGGAAATGAGACTGTTTACTAATGTAGCTGTAAGGCTTTAGCCAGCCCTTATTTTTGCCTGTAGCCCCGAGGTTTTAACCTCGGGAACT
>DTZC01000181.1 GCA_012961565.1 Dehalococcoidia bacterium | reverse complement strand
TATTGGTTCAAATGGTCTGATGTCAAGCAGGCTATGTTGAAGTTATTTAGCTGTCCAACCAGGAGTTTTGGCGCCATTGGCAGAGTCAAGTCCATGAATATAGGGCTTGATATCTAGCACCGGTGTCCCATTTATAGCATCGAGTCCGCTAACCTTGAGCACATTAGCCTGTCGCCCCAGCAGTCTGACGGTGCTTGTTCCTATGGGGTTGGGACGTGCTGGACTGCGACTAGCAAAAACACCAACCAGTGGTGCACTTTGATTGCCTCTGGGATGCACTTTTATCGTTCTTCGCTGTGAGAGCCCTATCTTGTGCATCCAGTATATGACAATTATATGCGAGAAACCTTCTATCCTGTTTAGGGCTTCTTCTAAGTCTTCGTGAAGTACTATCTCCGAGGTGATTGTTTCCCAATCATCTTTTCTTATCGGTTGTGTAATGCTATTTCTGACGAAGCCTATCGGCGCTATACTTATTTTCATGAACCTTGACAATTGAGGACGAATGGTCCACCTTGCTTGATTTATTGATTGCCAGTGTTTGTTTCAAGATGGCGTGGTGAATCAGGCTAGAGGCGTAAGGGTTAGCAACTTTCTGGCAATATCAGGATATTTGGCGATAAAGAGCAATTCGTCCTCGACGAGCGGCTTCTGGGCAGCAACGTTAGCATATCTCACTAATTCCAGGATTTTTGCAGCCTCCTCAGTGCTAGCAAACGACACTTCAAGCACGTCTCCGAGTTCCTCTTCGACTCTCCCTCCTATCTTTTCTTCCATTTTTTTCATTATGTGTTTGAAGCCTGAAATTCCTCCATATTCGCCCGAGCATATTTCTCTCCCGGTCTCTACTATCACTGGTTCCCCCCGCCCTAGTTCAGCATAATCATAGAGTTCGTAGTTCTGTGGGTCTTTCAATACCCCGTCCGCATGAATGCCAGAGGCGTGGGCAAAGGCATTAGCTCCGACACCTGGTTGGTTTATGGGAATGGGCACGCGGAAGGCATAGCTGGCAAAGTTAGCTATTTTCCATGATTTGGACAGGTCAATCGGTCTACCCAGCTGGTACTTTCCAGCAAAACCCTTAGACTTGGTTATTGCCAGAACTGTAGCCACGAGGTCAGCATTACCAGCCCGCTCTCCGATGCCATTGATTGTTGTATTAATGTAAGCGTCTTGTCCACTATCTACAGCGCCTTTAGCTCCAGCGATCGAGGTAGCCACTGCCATACCCAGGTCGCCGTGGCAATGGAGTTCGATTGGCATAGCAACATGCTCAGCCAGCACTTTGATTGTCTCATATATGCTGAAGGGGTCATCATAACCCAAGGTATCGCAGTACCTGAACCTGTCGGCACCATGCAATTTGGCGGCTGAGGCAAATTTGACTAGGAAGTCTAAATCTGTTCGAGAGGCATCCTCGGCATTTATGCCTATAGATTCAGCACCGTGTGCACGAGCAGCATTTACGGCATCGACCATCATTTGCACAATGTCATCTCTTGTCTTTCTGCCTAGGAACTTGCCCTGAATCATTTGGTCGGAAGTTGACAGTGAAAGATTGAGATGCTTTAGTTTGGGCACGAGCTTAAAAGCTGTTTCTACATCTTCCACCGTAGCCCGAATCCATCCCCCCAGCCGAATAGGCTGTAACACCCCCATTTCAGCCAGCTCGAGGTTTGCTTGGAGGTAGTTTGACTCATGTTTGGTTGTGGGGAAGCCGAACTCGGATTGAAAAACACCCATTTCGTTCAGGTAAATGTTTATCATCGTTTTTTCGAGCTTGGATAGGCCGAGTTTGGCTGTCTGAACCCCGTCTCTGTTGGTAACATCAATTATATATATCCTTCCCATGGTATTCTCCTCTCCGGACCTTTTAAGATAACACCTGCATGAGCAGGGAAAATAGCAATGGTATTAAACTGGTAACGTATTATTATAATCTAATTGGCTGATGTCAACAATCCTTGTGGCGAAGGAACTGTTCGTTGTCTTTGCATTCCTGAAAGCTACAGGATAAAGGTGTGAACCGCAAATGTTTATTACATCTAAGGAAGTCCAGCGCTGAATCTGCCCAATGAGCAGCCTCACAAATTCGCCGGGTGTTGATGGTGTCATCTGCCGAGGTGGTTAACCATCTCAACCAGTTCTGGAGGGAGAGGCTCTTAATTGAATTTGCACAGAAAGCTTGACATTACCAATGTCTTATGTGAGACTGTTTAGCAACAACCCGTTCTTGATGTATATTAATCC
>DTZC01000180.1 GCA_012961565.1 Dehalococcoidia bacterium | reverse complement strand
GTCGTTTTTGGTGATTATAGAGCTAAAACTAAATTCGTGCAGCGGGATAGCATCACATAGCGTATTGAAGAGGGACTTGATATCTGAGATAACAGCCTCCAGGTAATTCGGTTGGATAATGAGCATGTCATTCTCCAATTAGAGAGTTACGTGTTCATGTTTGTTTCGGTAGTTGCTGATTTCTATACCTATCCCTCGACTTGCTAATTCTCTTAGATTGTGTTGCCGCCTCGGATTAACGCGCGCAATGCTACCCGAAGCGTGAACAATGCAATTTCTCACCTGATTAAAATCCAAAACACTTTGCCATATTCTATCTTCAAAATGCACTCCGGGTCATTTCAAGTATTCCTTATAAGGAGGCTCTTTGTCAAGTTGTGTGGAAATAGCTTCGAGATGGTACAAATCCCAAAAGCATTTTTCTCCAGTAGACCTCCACGTTTCTCAAGCCACAGGATACCCGCTTTCCTGGCTCCTAGCCATCGGTGGTAAGACCTCCTTCCATTTAATTTTCGCTCCGGGATTCTTACCACCTTACTTTTTCACCGGATTTTTCCACAAATTCTAAATGCAGCCGGACACATGTTGACTTTGTCGCATCCCTCTGATAAACTACTAATCAAATTGAATAGCATAGCCAGGGTGCCCTCAGGTGACTGAGGGCTTAAATGGAGAGCAAGCCGGTGGAATTCCGGCACAGTCCCGCCTGCTGTGAAAGTCAGAACGCCTGCCCTGTACAGCGTCTGCCTCCGCGGAGTAAGGGGGCGGGATTTATTGTTCTGTTCAGTAGTCCCCCTGCTCTGAAAGCAGGGGGACATTTGTATCAATGCCCTGTTAGAGAAAGCACAGCAGATAAATGACACTATGAAGGGAGTACAATGAAAATCCTGCCCCATCACTACTATACAGTAACTATGAGGAGCGGGGAATACCAGAGGGTAGGGAGATGCTTCAATCTATCCATTCAGCAGTTAAGCCCCGAACAACTAAAAAGTCAGGAGGTGCCACAACCAACCCATATTCTCACTTTTCGCGATACTCAGGGCATCAGAATCTATACCGGAAGAATAAAGGAACAGCAGGAGAACAAGCTCATCTTCATCCTAGCAGAAGGAAAAGAATACGAATTCAGACCTATATAGTTTGGTAACGGTCAATTATTAGCAGGTCGAAAAGGAGGCGATGATGAAAAGGTACATTCTAACTATCCTGACTCTACTGGGGGTATTCGGTCTGGTTTTCTCAATTGCCTGCTCTTGCCCACCCCCGACACCACCCGAAGTAACACCCCCACCCTCACCACCAGCTGAAGAACAACCTCCCGAGGCAGTACCACCAAAACCAGAGGAATTGCCAAGCTTCCCTTTGACGGTCGTCGATGACCTAGGCAGAGAAGTAACCATTGAAAAACTGCCACAAAGGATTATTTCGCTTGCCCCCAGCAATACCGAAATCCTCTATGCCCTCGGGCTTGAAGACAGAATAGTGGGCGTAACTGATTACTGCGACTACCCTGAGGCAGCTAAAGCCAAACCTCGTGTAGCCGGTTACCTTACACCAGACATGGAGAAGATAGTTTTTCTAGAGCCTGATTTGATACTTGCCGAATCAATTCATGAGAAGACGGTCCTCCCGGCTCTGGAAAAGCTGGGGCTGACTGTAATTGTTATGTCAGCTACATCTCTGGATGCTGTGCTGCGTGACATCGCCCTAATAGGGCAAATCAATGGCAAGAGCAAGTCAGCCGCAAAGTTAGTCGACGATTTGAAGCGCCGAATCGATGCTGTGACTGCAAAAACAGAAGGCTTGTCGCCAGCAGAACGCCCTCGGGTGATGTATGCCTGTTGGCATGCCCCCATATGGACGCTGGGCAGCAATACCTTTATCAATGACCTGATAGGCAAAGCCGGTGGAGCTAACGTCTTCGCTGACGATTTTGAAAAGTCGCGTGTTGTCTCTTTGGAGGCAATTATTCAGGAAAACCCACAGGTTATCATAGTCAGCCGTATGGGCACAACCGGAGACCTGGTATATAACAACATAAAGAAGGAAAGTCGCTTGGCAGGAATAGATGCAATACGCACCAACCGCGTGTACAAAATAAGCGATGCCGACCTTATTGAACGCCCGGGACCGAGAATAGTGGACGGTCTGGAGGAGGTAGCCAGACTCCTTCATCCTGAGATTTTCGGTCCTTAAAACAGGATTGTCAGAGGCTGTTTACTAATGTAGCTGTAAGGCTTTAGCCAGCCCTTATTTTTGCC
>DTZC01000179.1 GCA_012961565.1 Dehalococcoidia bacterium | reverse complement strand
TTATTCTGTCCAGTTCGCAAATCGATGAAGACATCAATAATAGCGTGGATGATGCTCCACGGTAGATACTTCAATAATATTCCCACATCCATCTGTATTATAACGAGGTCTATAGATGATTCGGCAAGGATGAAGTTGAGGGCTTTCTTGATTTTGGAGGGGTCGCTCCCGCTCTGGCTTACATCCACCGGGTTGAGCAGGATACTTCCTACCTGGCCGAGTAAGCCAGCTAGTTTCTGTCGTGTCTCCGTGGAGAGAGGTGGTATATGAAGTCCGTGGCTAGCACAAGTATCGCTGGCTGAAACAGATATACCGCCACCCCCGTCTGCCATCCCTCCCACGATAGCAACACCACCGCCACTGCCTTTGTAGTGTCCAAGCTGCTGGAAAATTAACAATGTATCAGCTAGCTCTTCCACACTGCTAACCTCGATAGCACCACATTGCCTTAGTACTGCTGACCAAATAGCGGGAGAGCTGGCGATAGAGCCTGTATGAGACAACGCTGCTGCTGCACCGACATCGGTTCTGCCAGCCTTCCACACAATCAGCGGCTTGACTTGAGCTACCGCTTTCATCGCGCCGAACAAGCGTCGCCCGTTACGAGTTCCCTCCAAATAGGCTCCGATTATAGAGATTTTCGGGTCAGCGGCCATGTATTCCATGAAATCGGCACTATCAAGGTCAATGCCGTTGCCAAAGCTTATTCCTTTGTTGTAGTTAATACCTCTGGCAGTTCCGAGCTCAACTAACTTTTCGCCAATGCCACCACTTTGCGAGATGAAGCCAACGGAGCCAATTTTGCCAATTTTCCCTCCGGGTCCGTAGGGCACCCTGCTCTCCGGGCAATAGATGCCAATACAGTTAGGTCCGATAATTCGGAAACCTCCCCCTCGTGCTTTCTCAATCAGCTCTTGCTCCAATTTATGTCCCGAACTATCGCCCAATTCACTGAAACCAGCAGTGAAGAAATGGATTGCCTTCACTTTCTTGTCAGCACAGTCATCAAGGAGACTAGGTACGGCTTCCCGAGGTATAGATACGATGACATAGTCCACAGAACCAGGTATCGCCTTCAGACTGGGATAGACTTTTCGCCCCATGAACTCACCGCCCTTTGGGTTTACAGGATAAACATTACCTTCAAAACCTGCATCCACGATAGTTTTGAACCAGAAAGAACCAGCTTTCATCATGTTCTGTGAAACGCCAACCACGGCGATAGATTTGGGATAGAATATAGGCTCAAGCTCTCGTAGCAAATTTGTCTGTGACAACTGGGTCATGGAATTGATTTTAACTGAAAAAGCTGGGCGGTGCAAAGAATCGCCCAGCTTTTTCGCCTCTTTCCAGCTCAACTTAGAATAAGCCTTGTACCTTGCCAGTCCTTACATCAACATCTACCCTTCTGAAAGCAGGGTCAGAACTGGTACCTGGCATTAAACTGATAGTCCCGGCGCAAGGGCAGAGGAATTTTGCCCCGGAATAAATCAGCACATCGCGGATAGGTAGTACCCACCCTTTGGGAACTCCTTTCAACGTCGGGTCGTGCGTCAGGCTCAGGTGAGTCTTCACCATCATCGTGGCAAAGTCATCATACTTGCTGTCGCTCTCCAACGTCTTGGCTTTGGCTTCAGCATCAGGTGTCCACGATACCCCATCAGCACCATAGACTGCCTTGGCAATCTTCTCTACCCGCTCGCGCAACTTCATTTCTGTAGGATATAAGAACTTGAAATCATTTTTCTCATTGCACGCATCCATCACCACGTCGGCTAGTTCCAGGGCACCCTCTCCGCCTTTGGCCCAATGCTCAGATACGGCACAGCGCGCTCCAGCTTCTTCCGCCGCTTTCCGTACCATAGCAATTTCATCCTTGGTATCGGTGTGAAATGCATTGATGCACACCACCGGGTTAATGCCAGACATCCTAATGGTGTTAATGTGGTGTAGCATGTTGGGCAAGCCCTTCTCTAATAATTTCAGGTCCTCCTTGGCATACGAATCAGGTAGCGGCAGCCCAGCTACAACTTTAGGACCACCACCATGCATTTTTAGTGCTCTTATTGTGGTAGTCAGCACTGAGACATGCGGCTTGAGTCCACTGAAGCGGCATTTGACATTCCAGAATTTCTCAAAGCCAATGTCAGCACCAAAGCCACTTTCGGTAACGTGGTAATCGAACATCTTGAGACCGATGCGGTCACCGATGATAGATGACTGCCCCACAGCGATGTTGGCAAAGGGACCAGCATGCACCATACAAGGCTGGTATTCCACCGTGCAACATAATGTGGGGTTAATGGTATTACGCATCCAGGCAGTCATAGCGCCACCAACCTCCAGGTCAGCGGTGGTGATAGGGTTGCCTTTCATATCAAATGCCACTGTAATTTCATCCAGCCTCTTACGCAGGTCTGCCAGATCCGTGACGATGGAGAGAATCGCCATCAGTTCTGAGCTTACAGCAATGCCGAACTTGGACTGCATCATGTAGCCATCCATGCGACCACCAATGCCTATAATTGTATTCCTCAGACTCTGGGCACAGAAATCTATCACCCACCCGAATTCCACTCGTGTAGGGTCGATATTCAAGCGGCGTAGGTTACGCTTGGCTAGTTCTGCATCGTCATAGTTACGCTCATGCTGCATTCTGGCAGTGAGCGCTACCATAGCCAGGTTATGGGCATTCATTAGGTCATTGATATCGCCGGTAAGCCCCATGGAGAATTCGGTCATGGGGATGAGCAGAGCATTGCCACCACCAGCAGCTGTGCCCTTGATATTCATGGTAGGACCACCAGAAGGCTGGCGTATACAGCCGCCTACGTTCTTGCCCCGCCTCCCCAAACCTTCCAAAATACCCATTGTAGTGGTGGTCTTACCTTCACCCAGCGGTGTGGGCGTAATAGCAGTCACTTCGATGTACTTGCCATCTGGTCTATCTCTCAAACGCTCGATAATCTTCATAAAGTCCAGTTTACACAGCCTACCATATGGGATGATTTCATCCTTTTCCAATCCGAGTTTCTCTCGCCATTCATCAGGGGTTGGCATGTTCTTTTCGGCTTCCTCTGCAATCTGCCAGTCCCTCAATTTTGTGGCGTCGTAAGGCATAGATGTACCTCCTTTTTTGTTTACTCTTGGCTCAGATTAAAGACCTAGGGACAGCATTCATTATATCGAGGGCATCACTATTCTTAGACAGCTATTCCTGCTTTCCTCTCCGCTGCCTCCACCGTATTCAGCAGCAACATGGTTACAGTCATGGGACCAACGCCGCCAGGCACAGGTGTAATAGCCGCTGCTTTCTCTTTAATCGCATCAAAATCAGCGTCTCCCACCAGGCGAAAGCCTTTTTCTCTGGTCTTGTCCTCTACTCGGTTAACACCGACATCGATTAGTACTACGCCTTCCCTAACTATATCAGCTGTTATTGCCTTTGGAGCACCCATGGCTGCGACTACAATATCAGCCTGTTTTGTAAAGTAAGCTATATCTTTAGTTCCCGTGTGACATATTGTGACAGTTGCGTTAGCTCCTTTCTTTTTCTGCATCAGGATAGCTGCTAGGGGCTTGCCGACGATATTACTCCTCCCGCATATGACTACATGTTTGCCATCCGGAGGATTGCCACTCCTAATTAGTAATTCCTGAACTCCGTGGGGAGTGCAAGGCAATGGACAAGGTTCACCCCTGAGTGCTTTCCCCACATTCACCGGGTGGAAGCCATCCACATCTTTTTCTGGAGAAATACAGTTAATCACCTCCTCTGTGTCTATATGTTTGGGTAAAGGTAACTGCACTAGTATGCCGTGGAACTTCGGATCCCTATTGAGCTTGTCAACCGTTTTCAGGACTTCCTCCTCAGGTGTATCTGCCGGTAAGCGGATTGTTTCCTCATGCATCCCTATCTCCTCAGCACCTTTGGCTTTAGCAGTGACATAGGAGATTGAGGCAGGGTCTTCACCTACTAGCACCACAGCCAACGCGGGGGTGATTCCCTTCTCTTTGAGCCTCTGTACCCTACCCTTCAGTTCCTCCCGGATTTCTGCAGCAACTTGAGTGCCACTAATGATTTTTGCAGTCATTTGTCCTTTTTCCTCCCCGTTCATCAAAGCTACTTAGCCTCCGTCTAACGTGTATCAAGAATCAGTATTCAATACTGCCGCAAGCTATCACCCCCAGTATGTTCTCCTTACTCCGACCTCACAAGCCAACTAAGGAGACCTTGTGCTTTTCTTACTCACCTCGATAACCAGAGCGATGACATCAAGGCATATACGCACGTTGCGTCAAAATTCCTGGTAACTGATTACAATGAACAAAATCCAGTGCAACCACGACTCTTAACTCACACATTTTTGCACTAAGCAAAAATTATATCATATGCATTCTGACGAACACAAGAGGGAGTCTCGGAGACTGTTTACTAATGTAGCTGTAAGGCTTTAGCCAGCCCTTATTTTTGCCTGTAGCCCCGAGGTTTT
>DTZC01000178.1 GCA_012961565.1 Dehalococcoidia bacterium | reverse complement strand
TACATCCCTAGCACCCATTCGCAGAGCAACACGAGCTGAATCCACTGCAGCGTCGCCCCCGCCAACCACCACTACCTTATCCCCCAACTGGACCCTCTTACCCTCGTTGACTTCCCTGAGAAAGGATATAGCATCAATCACGCCAGGATTATCAGTTCCCTCGATTCCGAGCTCTACTGACCTATGTGCACCAATAGCCACAAAAACGGCATCATACCCCTGACTGCGGAGTTCATCGATTGAGTTCACTCTGGTATTTGTTTTTATGTCCACTCCTGAAGCCTCTATTGCCTTGACTTCAGCAGCCAGTACTTCTTTGGGCAGGCGGTAATCGGGGATGCCATAACGCATCATCCCGCCAGGCTCACCTAGCATCTCAAATACGGTGACCGCATGCCCCAGTCCCACCAGATAATATGCTGCCGTCAGTCCCGCCGGTCCTGAACCGACAATTGCAACTCGCTTACCACTGGGTTTGACCGTCCTTCGACCCAGTTGCACTGGCGCTCGCTCAGCTACGAAGCGCTTGAGTGCTCTTATGGGTACCGAGCCACCTATCTCGCTCAAGCGGCATCTAAGTTCACACGGTGCGTGACAGACACGCCCGCACACCGATGGAAAAGGGAGCCTCTCGACAACCACTGCCAGTGCCTCAGCAAACCTGCTCTGGCTGATAAAGTGAAGGTAGCAAGGTATGTCTATGCCCACCGGGCAGGCAACCTGACAGGGTGGACTCTCAGCCGGTTCTTTGTAGACCACATAGGTGCTTCTATTGGCGAGCGTATCCGACATCGCTCACTTCATGTAGCCATAGAGTATCCAGAATCGGAGCTACTGTCAAGAAACTCTTCACCCATGGAGCCAGCAGGCAGGAGTATAGTCTAGCGGGTAAAGGTCCGTTTAGGCGGTTTTTCACCCACCCGGTTTCTGAGGACACCGATTCCCTCCACCTCCAGCTCAATGATATCACCGGGCTGAAGCCACCTGTTCAACTCACCGCCACACCCCTTCTCTACAGTCCCTGAGCCCAGAAAATCGCCGGGGTAGAGCGTCTCTTCCATTGAAGCGAATTCGATAATCTGTGCCCAGCTCCAGTAACTGGTACCGCTATTGTTTTCCGACCATACTTCACCGTTAATACGGGCTATCATTTTTAAGTTGCTGGGGTCAATTTCATCCGGTGTTACCAGACACGGTCCCATAATGCTACAGAAATCCTTACCCTTGACCGGACCCAAGCCCACCGCCATCTCCTGCATCTGAATATCGCGGGCACTAATATCGTTGAAAATGGTATAGCCGGCGATATATTCTTCAGCTCGCTCCCTGGGGATATTCTTACCTTCCTTGCCAATATAGATGCCATACTCCAGTTCGTAGTCCAGCAAATCTGAATAGCTGGGCCAGGGAATAGTCTCTTCAGGTGCAATAACAGTGTCGGGGTTGCCTTTGTAACACACTGGTATTTCATACCATGCCTTGTCCAGTTGCCTCAGCCCCGAAAGGCTGGCATGACCTTCGAAAGCAAGGTAGTCCCGCAGAGAGTTGGGACGCGGCACCGGCGCCTTCAGTTTGACCTCTGACATCTCATAAACTACACGCTCGCCCATCGGTCCTACAACAGTGCTTTTAGCCTGTTTCCTAACCACATAGTCAACTGCCGTCCGGGCTGCCTCCATGCCTTCCTGCCCGCTACGCAAGAAGGCAATCATATCAGGTGGTACAATAACCGAAGCCAGCTCATAAGCTATATAGCTGCCTCGCTTGTCAGCCAGATAGCAAGTATAACCCATGTTGAGGTCGATTATCTTCCCTTGGCTTATGGCGCCGATACCATGCAACGGACCGATTGAGGTGGAGACCTCGAAACTCACCAGCTTCATCTTCGCCTCCTTTCGCTATTAAATATCTGGCACAGCTTAACAAAATTCCTTCAGGCATGGCAAACGAGCATAAACTTCAAACGCCATCTACCAACAACCAGCGGAGTTTGGAGGCTAGGCATCAGCCCTGCGCAGAGGTGACTCCTCCGCACTCATTGAAAAAAGACTGATGACAGCATAAAATAGCCAAACAGAGGGCTGCAATCCCACGGAGTAGACAGGATGAACTTTCAGCTAAATGAAGAACAAAAGATGTTGAAGAAGATGGTGCACGACCTGGCTGAAAAGGAGAGTTATGAGGGAATGTAACATCGAGTCTAACAAAGCGAAGTGCAACTGCACTTATGAGCCATGCTCCAGAAAAGGTATCTGCTGCGAGCGCCTGAGATACCACCAGAACGCAGGCGAGCTACCAGCTTGTTTCTTCCCTGCTGAGGTGGAGAGGACTTATGACCGCTCTGTACAGAGATTCATCGATATCTACCAGAAAAGAGGGCGGCTGTAAGGCAAAACGTTTTGGTACACGGCTGCAGGTTTCAAATCGCCTGATATCGTTCCGCATCTAGCTTCGTCCCTTCAAGTTCGAGCTAGAGGCAGTGCCAAAACACCACCAAGACCACTTTTTGTTCACCCTCACCGGAGACTGCCTGTCTAAAGTCCGAGCTCTGGAGCTATACCCTGCATTGCTTCTAGGACCACACCTATATGTTGCTCAAGAGATATGCCCAGTTCTTTAGCACCGTCCTCAATCATCCTCCGGTTCACTCCGGCGGCAAAAGACTTCTGCCCCCACTTCTTCATTACCGATTCAATGGTGACATCGGCTATTTTT
>DTZC01000177.1 GCA_012961565.1 Dehalococcoidia bacterium | reverse complement strand
TGTGTTGGATATTATCTGCAGGCAGTTGCTAAAAATTTGCGGTAGATTCTCTCTGGCTCCAGAGGGCCGCCATGCCCGATGAAGACTACTTTTGGTGACCGTTGCATTACTAGCTTGATACTTTCCCTTAGCTGGACGATATTATCGGCGACTAAAGGGTAGCTGGGTCGTTTTCTTCGGATAAGGTCTCCCATAATCATGTCGCCGACGAGAGCCTCGCCACCGTTTAATAGAACTGATATTGAACCCGGAGTGTGCCCTGGAGTGGGGAGTATCTCCCCATCAATGCCAAATTTCTGCAGGCTCATTTCGCCTTCAATGAGGATGTCAGGTTCCAGTGGTGGAGCTTTGGCTGTTCTTCCGAAGACTGGCAAGCTCATCAGCAGTCGGCTGAGAGTTCCAGTTGGATGGAGAGGAGGATTGTTTCCGCTCCTTAGGAACTCGGCATCGAGCTGGTGGATGGCCACAGGAGCTCCTGTTCGCTGTCTTAATTCAGCAGCACTGCCAGAATGGTCAGTGTGGGCGTGAGTGATGAGAATTAGCGAGATTTGCTCCAGTTTTATCCCGATTTCCGAAAGTTTCTTTAGAAAAACATCAGCACTCCCGGGATATCCGGTGTCCACGATGACTGAGCGGCCACCTCGGAGGACAAACGCATTAACTATTCCTAGTGGGACAGGGATTACTGCGGCCTGTATTGCTGGCAATTTACCTTTCAATGCTTGTTTTGCCTATTGTAATTTGTCAGCGACTTGTTTTTCAATTTTTAGCATTGCTAATCTATTATCTTTTGCTTGTCATCAGGAAACGGAAGTAGAGCGAACTGCTGGACTATCCTGCTGTGATGTGCCCTGCCAAATCACCGAGGGAAATGGTGAGCTCTGTAGCCACAGGAATTTGCTGACAGCCTTGACAGCAAGCTGAGAGGGAATTAACATAACCCGAGTTGCTAGACAAGGAATACTTTTGTGCCATAAACGTAATCAGGCAGGTGAGTTATGAAGGAAATAGTAACAGACCTCATGGCGGAGCAAAAAGCGCTGGATGATTTCCTCTGTTCCTTCAAAGATGAGCAGTGGGACTTGCCAACTCCAGCAGAAGGATGGACGGTGAGGGATTCGGTGTCACATATTGCCCATATTGATGAAGTTGCTGTGTCTTTTCTTGAGGGAGACTATGCTGCATTGGATGAGGCGGCTAAGATGGGGGTGAATTTCAATGAACTAGGTCCTCGCAGGGGGAGGGCGATGACCCCGTCACAGATATTAGAGTGGTGGAGGGGGATACGTGAGCGGTTATGTGACCATCTTATGGCTGTTGACCCCAAGGCGAGGATACCATGGTTTGGACCAGCTATGGGGGCGCGCTCCTTTGCCACAGCGCGGCTTATGGAGACCTGGGCTCATGGTCTCGATTGCTATGATGCAGTGGGAATTGAACCTGTTGATACCGACCGCCTGAGACATGTAGCCATGATTGCATACATGGCAAGACCTTATGCTTACAGCGTAAACGGCTTGAAAATGCCCGAGACTCTGATTCGCATAGAATTGGTGTTACCGTCATCAGAGATTTGGAGCCAGGGTCCCGAGGATGCCAAGGACATTATTCGTGGTTCTGCTGGAGAGTTTTGCCGCGTGGCAGTCCGGAGGAGGCACTGGAAAGATACCAGCCTGGAGATAATAGGTGAGGAAGCCCGGCGTTTTATTGAAATTGTTCAGACTTATGCTGGTCCCCCCGGTTCCGGTCGAAGACCCAGAAACTGCTAGCCTTAATGGGGTTGTGCCTCTGTGGACCGGTGGGGGTATTCAGGGTGACTCTAGGGAGGTCTCTTTTGCTACCAGTTCACGATAGGCTGACATCAGTTGCCTCGTCAAGTTGCCCGGTTTGCCAGAGCCGATGGGTTTGTTGTTGAGATGGGTGAGGGGAATAATTTCAAGGATTGAGTTTGTCAGAAAAGCCTCTCTAGCTGTAACCAGTTCTCCTAGCTCAACTTGTTTCACTACTGCCCTGACCCCAATCGTCTGGGCTAACTCCAGAATAGCCTGTCTGGTAATTCCAGGCAAGGCACCACTCTCGATGGAAGGTGTAATCAGCATCTGGCAGCTTACTAGGAAAATGTTTGTGGTGCTTCCTT
>DTZC01000176.1 GCA_012961565.1 Dehalococcoidia bacterium | reverse complement strand
GAGAAGGGAGGGTAATCGCTGTCAGACCCAGGATAGTGACGCCCTCTTATCTGGTCAGGGTGGAGGGGTTCAGCGCTCAAGCCCGAAGATTCATAGAGATGATGGCAGAAAGGTATCCCCATGAACCGGGCATATTTTATAACTACAAGAATGAACCAAAGGAGATGAATATCGTCTCTGAGCCGCTGGAAGCGGTGATAGAGAAAATTAACCGAAAGATAGACAGCCAGTGTGACCCGCTGAGTGCCATCATTAAAGGTGTTGAAGAGCTGTGGGATGTGTCTCTCCTCAAGTTCACTTATGAGCTAACCAGGAGTTCTGTATACCGTAATGTAGCTGAGCTGGAAAGAAGCGGACTTCTGCAAGTAGATGCCTCGGGCGTGCCCAGAGATGCCAGAAATTATATCGAGGAGCTTTTTGAAAGAACAAAGCAAGACCCCTCTGTGGCTCCTCAGTTGGTGACCGAGCTAAAACGCTGGGGGTTGTTCTATGAGTATCAGGATAGATTTCTTAGCTTGTTTAAGAAGGGGTAAGCCTGCTTATTTCCTTAATCGCTACTTGTCTCTGCCCTGTATAGTGTCACTATTCTCCTCAAATTAACCTAATTTTTTGCCAATGAAGGTTAAAAAATATTGACAATGAGCGTTACAATAATGATATAGTACTATTGTCATAGGTAGAATGTCCTGGCAATGCAGAAGCAGGGGGTGGTGCCATGAACCGTAGAAGGTCGAATATCGAAATAATAGGCGACATGCTCAGGGTGGGGGAGAACGGTGCTGGCAAGACCGAGATAATGTATAGCGCTAATATGAGTTATAGTCAGTTGCAGAAGTACTTGAGTTTCCTTATCAGCCATGGTTTTATCGATAGACTGGAGGTGGGTAATCCGGTGGTGACCTACCGGGTTACCAAGAAGGGGCTCGCCCTGTTACGGAGTATAGATGCTGTACTTGAAGTGCTCGAGTTCAAGGATGCTGATTTCTAGGTGGTCAGGGTTATGGTTGATTTTCAGTAAAGGAGGAACTGCCTATGCCCGAAAAAAGAATGTTGATTGTGGATGCTGATGTGGTAAGGAAGATCGATGAAAACCGCGGCGACATGAGTGTATCGGATTTCATTACCTTTCTTATCGACAGCCAGCTTAAGGAGGGCGCCAATGCACAGAGCAATGACCACGTAACCAAAGAGGAATTCCGCCAGTTCGAGGAAGGAATCAGGGAGCTTCTGCGCAACTTTCTGGAATTCTTTCTCAGTTATGGACTGGAACTGGGAAAACAGCAGACCGATAAGGAGCTGGACAAACTGAGTCAGAAATTACGTGCCCTTGGTATCTCCACCCGGGGCAAAAGCCACTAAAGACCGCATTTTTCCTCTTTAACTCCCTCCGCTTTATGCCAAAATTCCCTTAAGATAGAACTGTTTTCTAGAACATAATCACTTCACAAGCCAAGCTAATCGTGTCATAGTGTTCACAGATTCTTTTTTGGATTGGGAGGTGTTATTATGTCCAAGATGATGGAACTTCTATTTCAGGGCAGACATGAGGAGCTGTGGCAGATGTGCTGCGGCTTTCTCGATCTCAGCCTGGAGCAATTTATGACAATACAGAAGCGGCTGCTGCTGGAGCAGATTGAACTGCTGAAGAGGTGCGAGTTGGGCAGGAAACTGATGCGGGGTGCCATACCCGAGACGGTAGAGGAGTTTCGAGAGCAGGTGCCCTTAACTACCTATGCCGACTATTGCCCTGAGCTTCCCGAATACAGAGAAGATGTCCTGCCTACAAAACCTCTACTGTGGCAGCACACTGCGGGCAGGTCCAGAGAATATGGCTTCAAACTGACCCCTTATAAATGGGTGCCAGTCAGCCCCAGGTTCTGTCAGGAATTGGGCGTGGTGATGTATGGCATCGGTATTTTCGCCAGCTGCCGGAAAAAGGGTGACCTTTCAGGGCTTAAGAAGCGTCCCAGGATTGTCTATACGGTAGCCCCCAGACCTTACACTTCGGGCGTTATGACCTACCTCATGAAGGATGTGGTTAATCCAGAGTTCTTGCCGCCTTTGGAAGAAGCGGAGAAGATGTCCTTTGAAGATAGGATTGCCGTTGGTTTCATACAGGCTCTATCCCGGGGGATTGATTTCTTCTTCGGTCTGCCCATCATCCTGGTGGCTATTGGCGAGAGGCTGAGCCGCCAGCCGGCTACTATAGACATCCGCTATCTGCGGTCACAGCCACGTATGTTGCTCAGACTGGTCAAGGGACGGGTCAGGAGCCGGTTAGCCCGCCGCCCCATGCTGCCCAGGGACCTGTGGAAGGTCAGCGGAATTATGTGTGGCGGCACCGACGGTGTGGTGCTCAAAGAAAGAATCAAGAAGCTGTGGGGCAGATATCCCCTGGATACCTACTCCTGCACCGAAGCGGGCATCATCGCCACCCAGACCTGGGACTATGATGGCATGACCTTCATTCCTAACCTCAATTTCCTCGAGTTCATCCCGGAACCGGAGTATGCTAAATGGCAGTCAGACAATTCCTATCAGCCAAGGACGGTACTCCTTGATGAAGTAAAACCCGGCGAGAACTATGAGGTGGTTGTCACCAATTTCCATGGCGGTGCCATGGTAAGATACAGGATGAAGGATGTAATCAAGATAACCTCGCTCAGAAACGAGAAGCTGGGCATCGACATCCCCCAGATGACCTTCGAAGGACGTCTCGATGACGTCGTTGATGTTAGTGGTCTCGTCCGGCTGACAGAAAAGGCAATCTGGCAGGCGATAGAGAACACCAACATTCCCTATGCTGACTGGACGGCACGCAAGGAGATAATCGATGGCAGACCGGTGCTCCACCTTTACCTGGAGCTCAAGGACGGCTATGTCGCCAGCGAGAAAGGTGTCGCCACAGCGGTGCTGGAGCAACTCATTAGGCCTGATGAAGGCACGTTCTACGGAAGCGTGGCACGTGCTGTTGACTCTAATCCAATACTGGTTACACTGCTTCCTGAAGGGTCTTTCCTCAATTACACTGCGCGGCGGCGGGCTGAAGGTGCTGACCTGGCTCACCTCAAAGTCCGCCATATCAATCCCTCGGAAGAAGAGCTGGCTTTGCTCTGCGCCCCGGTGGAGACAGTGCCTGAGGTGGAAGCTGCTGCTGAAGCCGAAGCTGCAGCCAGGCAGTAGTCCGGATTATAGTCTGGGAAATAGGCTGGCGGTCGCCTTGAGACGACCGCCAGCGCTTTTATGCCTGATTGCAGTGTTCAAGATAATCTCTCTGCTCTGGAAAGAAGTCCTATAGATACTCCCGTCCCCATGTCCCGGGACATCGTTTACAACGTAGTCGTAAGGTTGCAGCGGGCATTATTTTTTTCTGTGTAGTCCACGGTCTTGACCTGGGGAACCCGACTCTAAAATCCAAATCACGTTGTAGCGCCGGGGCTTTAGCCGCGGCTGCCCGACCCTGAAGGGTCGAGCTACAGGGTGAAACTATTTCCGACTGAAGGGGCAAGGCCATTGGTGAGTTAACATGTATTACGAATCAGTTGCCAAATGCTCTCTGTCCCAGCCCTCTTGACAAGCTTTGAGGCGAGGCACATAATTAGGCAAACTGAATTAGGAAGCCATAGATGAATATCCATGCTCTAATCCCCCTGCTGGCGGCATTTGCCTATATTCCGCTGTTTTCTATATTGCTCAGCAGCCGTCCCTGGCAGACACGGCACCGGCTTTTCGCCGCCTATCTGGCTGCTGCT
>DTZC01000175.1 GCA_012961565.1 Dehalococcoidia bacterium | reverse complement strand
TATCTACCCCGGGAGGAGTTGTCGCAAATTTCTCTGAAGCTAGCTGTCCGACTTCCATTGAAGCAAACACGCTCCTGAGCGGGCTTCTGAAGATGTATAAAGACCAGGAGGTGGACGGGTATTATGACCCGTCGCTGTTGAGTGACTACAAGGTTAGGTATAACCTTTTCATGCTCGTTGTCCTCTTCATTGGTCTAATAGCCATTGTTATCCCCTTTGTGATCAGGTAGGAAAAAGCCTTTTGGGATAGTCCAGCCTAGAGATCTGTATATTGCCAAAGTGAAGTGGTCTTCATATCCTTGATGGGAGTGTTCCAACCGTGCGGCAAACTGGTCTAAAGCTGGTTTAGTGCTCGTATACCTCCTCGCCGCACGTTAGTCCGGAGTCCAATGCTTATAGCAAGCAAAGCTCAGGGTCTTTCGCCACACGAGCCTTACACTGTGGTTGGGGCATAATCATCCTACTGAAACTTTGCTATAATGAAAGCAAAGTGAGACGTATCAGAAGCAGAACTGGACGGCCTTGATGATTGTATACCAAATCCTGAAACGGGTTCTAATCAGAGCCTCTAAAGGCAGCATACCTATCCTTTTGGCTGCTACAATCTTTATCATAATACTCGGTGCCACGGTAGTATATTTTACGGAGCACAGGGTCAATGATGATTTTCAAAGCTGGGGTGACTGTCTGTGGTGGATACTGGTCACTATTTCCACGGTAGGCTATGGTGATAAAGTCCCCGTTACCCTGGGAGGGCGTGCTATAGCTTTCGTGGGGATGGTGGCAGGTCCTATTCTGCTAGTCTCCCTTATGGGTTCACTGGGTACGCTGTTTTACGATGAATGGCAGAAAGGGGTGAAAGGCATGGCTCAGGTTACATTCAAAGGACATGTCCTCATCTGCGGCTGGAACTCAACTGCGATGGACATCGTTGCTGAACTACGCCAGAGTGGTGTTTTCAGCAAGTTGCCGATTACTATCATAGATGACACCATTGATGTCAATCCGGTCAAAGACCCTGGGGTTTCATTCATCCGTGGTAATCCTTCTCTGGTGAAGGTCTTGGAACAGGCTAATATCAGAGAGGCAAAATATGCAATCGTGCTTGCCAAGAATCAGACTGCTACGGCGGACCAGCAGACAGTGCTGGCAGTTCTGGCAATCAAGGATATTAATCCCCGCGTCCAGACCAGTGCCGAGTTGAATGATGTAAACAATGAAGGTCATCTCAGGCGTGCTGGCTGCGATGTCATAGTGAACACTAACTTGCTGACCAGCAAGCTTCTGGCTCTCTCCCTCCAGAACCCGGTGGCTAATAAGGTAATTAGCGAGCTAGCATCTTACCGTGGCAGCGAAATCTACCGTGTTCCAATACCTGAGGGGGCGCAGGGATGCAGGTTTGACGATATGCTCGCCACTTGTAAGAAGGAGCATGATGCTATCATCATCGGCGTTGAAAGGAATGGTAAGGCTCTGGTTAATCCGGCTGCTGACTTTGAACTGAAGTCAGGTGACCAGCTCCTAGTCATTTCCAGGCACGCTCCTGTGTTTGGTTCCGGCAATTAAATGTGGAAGCGATGATACCGATACCTGAGTCAGAAGGGCATCGGATGTTACTTAATGTGACAACCTGTCTACAAGCCGGTTGCAGAGGGAACGGTAACCTGAGCTCAAGAAGCAGTGAAATTGGCTAATGTTGGGGAGGGCACTTATTTTTTGGGTAGCACAGCGATTCCCAGTACACGAGGACCTACGTGGGTGCCCACGACCGGGCTTATCTTCATCCAGTAGATGCGTTCTTTAGCGAATTTGTGGCAAAGTCGCTCACCCAATATGGCAGCTTCAGCCGGCGTGGTGGCATCTTCTATAGCTACCTCTCCGACGTCAGGAAAGCTAATAGCAAAATGGTACAGATATTCTATTGCCCTGGTTCTAGTACGCACTCTGGCAATTCCTTCGGTAAGACCGTCTCTTATACTCAGAATAGGGTTTACTTTGAGTGCTGAGCCTAGAAATGCCTGAGCAGTGCCGATGCGGCCTCCCCTCTTCAAATAGTCCAATGTATCAAAAGCTACACGGAGGTCCACAGACTTGATGCTCCTGCGGGCAACATCAATCGTATCATCAAGACCGGCCCCAGCTCTGGCTGCCTTGGCTGCGGATATCACTATCAGTCCAAGTGCGCCAATTGCCCAGAGGGAGTCGATGATTTCAATCCGTGCTTTGCTTTTGGTCAGTCCTTTGCCCTCACTCGCTGCTTCATAGGTTGCGCTGAGCTTTGAGGAAATGGTTATAACCAGAATTTCATCTGTCTCTTCTGAAAGCTTGTCATAGACCTCAGCGAAAGTCCCTGGTGCCGGTGCTGATGTGGTAGGCAAGGTATTACACTGTGGTAGCCTTCGGTAGAAATCTTCGGTTGTCAGGTCGATACCATCCCGGTATGTTTCGGAGCCGAAGTGGACATTCAATGGCACTACGGTGATTCCCAGCTCATTGGCAATCTCGGGCGTGAGGTCAGAGGTGCTATCAGTTACCACCTTCACTACCATGCTTCTTCACCTTCCTGTCTAATCTCTGTTAGTCTTCTCTAGAGGAAGTCATCACCGTTTAACCAGGCTCGTCTATAACCATTTTAGCCTCCAGCATAAGTCTGCTGACCACCACACAAAAATTCTGCCATTCAATCAAACGACCGGCCAGGAACCGCCGTCCCTTTTCAGTTATCCGGTAGTACCTCCGCCGTCGATTCTGGGTGACTTGCTGCCACTTGGAGCTGACCAGCCCGTTTTTCTCCAGCCGGAGAAGTGAAGGATAGATTGTACCCGCCTTGAGCTTGAGAGAACCCCCACTCCTTCGTTGCAACTCCTTGACAATCTGGTAACCGTATGTCGGCAACTGGTTGATGATGGACAGAATAATGGGGTCGATGAGCCCTTTCAGTAATTGTTGGACATAAGCCAATTTAGACCTCCTTATACCTCGTCCTGCTATGTATTGCAGTGTAATATATTGTAGTGTGTAATATTGCTCCTGTCAATACCTGGCGAGTCTTGAGGATGAGCAAGGGCGGAGGATGTGGTGATATCTCAGATTGGTCTTTGCTGTAGCAACTAGTGCCGTGGTCTAAAAGAGGGTATGGTCTCGGTGAAGACAACTGGCAGGAATCGTGATACGTCGTTCTATTTGTGAGTTATTAAGACGGTAGCTGTTGCCATGAGACTCTGGCTAATTGCTATCATCAGGTGGCTGGAACCGGTTTTTTATCATATCCCAAGCCG
>DTZC01000174.1 GCA_012961565.1 Dehalococcoidia bacterium | reverse complement strand
GCTTCTGCTGATGAGCCTATGGCGGGGATGAACATAGATGAGAAAGAGGACATGGCGCGCTTTATCATCGATACCATAGAGCTGAGGCGCATTCCTATAGTCCTGGTGGAACATGACATGGAGGTGGTGATGGATATTGCTGATCGGGTGGTTGTCCTTGACTTCGGGCATAAAATTGCTGAGGGTACTCCCGAAGAAATAAAGGTGAACCCTGCGGTTATCAAGGCTTACTTAGGTGAATAGGAGGAGGTAAGAAGTGGAAGTTCCAGTTTTTGATACAGCAGCCAAGTATTTGAAGCACAACTATGAGAAATGGGGCGACCGAAAGGTAGCCATGCGGGTCAAGGACCGCGGCATCTGGCAGTCGTACACTTGGAAGGACTATTATGAGAAGGTGAAGTATTTCTCGCTGGGTCTAATCAGCCTGGGTCTGGAACGGGGGGATAAGGTAGCAATTCTGGGTGAGAATAAGCCCGAGTGGTACTGGGCTGAGCTGGCTGCCGGGACTGCAGGTGCCACTGTGACCGGTATATTTGTCGATTGCCTGCCAGTAGAGGTCAAGTATTATGTGGAAAATTCTGAGTCCAAGTTCGTAATAGCTCATGACCAGGAGCAGGTTGATAAATTCCTGCTTCCGTACAAGGACAGAGAAGGCAATGAACATCCACCGCTTAAAGACGAGCTACCTTTGCTGAAGAAGGTCATCTTCTGGGATCCCAAGGGGATACTGGGCTACGGGGGGACTCCCATCGGTGAGTATGATGACCCCGTTCTGATGAGCTTTGACCAGGTTATTGAACTGGGGAAAGAATACGAGAAGACCCATCCTGGCTTGTTTGAAGAGAATATTGAAAAGACCAGTGGTGATGACATAGGTCTTTTCATGTACACATCTGGCACCACGGGTCTGCCCAAGGCTGCCATGCTGAAGAATAAGACCTCACAGATGACTAACCGGGCATGGGGCTCTGTGGACAAGTGGCGCTCTGATGAGCAGTATGTTTCATTTCTACCTCCGGCCTGGGTCACTGAACAGGGACTGGGAGTAGGTGCCAATTTGCTTACAGGCATGGAGATTAACTTCCCCGAGGAGCCGGAGACGGTCCTGGAGAATATCAGGGAAATCGGACCGGGAATACTTTTCTGGGGACCAGCTAACTGGGAAAGTGTCAGCCGACTGATTCAAGCCAAGATAATCGATACTACACCGCTGAGGAGGTTGCTGTATCACCTTTTTCTGCCTGTGGGCTACAAGGTTGGGGACTTACGCGTAGCCAGGAAGAAAGTTGGCTGGTTTTGGCGGACGCTTTACTGGGTGGCTGACATGCTGGTATTCCGGGCGCTGAAGGATAAGGTTGGTCTGTCGAAAATCAGGATTGCTTACAGTGCTGGGGCGGCAATAAGCCCTGAGATATTCCGTTACTTCCAGGCACTGGGGGTGAGGCTCAAACAGCTCTATGGCAGCACAGAAATGGGTCTGGTCACCATTCATCCTGACGATGATGTGAGACCGGAGACCTGCGGTCCTTTGATGCCGGGGTATGAATGCCGGCTGTCCGCAGATGGTGAGATTATGGTGAGGAGTGAGATGCTTTTCGATGGCTATTATAAGAAGCTTGAAGCTACTAAAGAAAAATATCTGGGCGACTGGTATCGCAGCGGTGATTTCGGTCATATCGAGGAACATGGTCACCTTATCTGTATTGATAGAATGGACCACCTGCGGGAGCTGCGCGGCGGACGCAAATTCTCCCCCCAGTTTGCTGAAATCAGGTTGAGGTTCAGCCCGTATATCAAAGGGGCGTTGATTGTGGGAAGTGAAGACAATGACTATGTCACCGCCATAGTAAACATTGATATAGATAATGTGGGGCGCTGGGCAGAAGCTAGGCGTATCCCCTATACCACCTTCACCGATTTGTCACAGAAGCCGGAGGTTATCGAACTGATAAAGGGGGAGATAAGAAGGGTCAACAGAACGCTTCCGGAGTGGACGAGGATAAGAAAGTTTGTCAATCTGCACAAGGAGTTCGATGCTGATGATGATGAACTGACGCGGACGAGGAAATTGCGGCGCGATTTCATCGAGCACCGCTACGGGTACCTGATAGAAGCGCTCTACGGCGATAAAGATGAGTTAAAGGTGGAGGCTCCGATTACCTACCGTGACGGCCGAACGGGGACAATTATAACCACTGTGAAAGTCAGCACGGTTGAATAGAGCGGCATAGCTTATTAAGGAGGAGAAGTGCAGTTTTTTCTGGAGTTGAGTTTCAATGGTCTGATTATCGGGGGGTTGTATGCCCTAGTAGCACTTGCCATAGTGCTTGTCTGCAAGGCGACCGAGGTGGTAAGTCTGGCTCACGGTCAATTGTTAGCCTTCGGCGCTGTCTTTTTCTATCTCGGCTATGTGCTGCTGGACTGGCCTCTGTGGGCTGCCTGGTTGCTGGGTCTGGCGATGGGTGCTGTATTAGGGTTTGGCACGGAGCGCCTCTGTCTTCGTCCCTTAATTGGACAGCCGCTGTTCTCGAGCTTTCTGATGACCTTTG
>DTZC01000173.1 GCA_012961565.1 Dehalococcoidia bacterium | reverse complement strand
TTAAAAGTACTCCAGCGGAGATGGTGGACAAGGTAAGGGCTGTACTGGCAGAACTGACTTGGGAACGCAAACGCCTTGCTTCACTGGAGAAGGAGCTGTCACGCAGTATGGTCGATGCCTTGCTGGCTAAAGCGGAAGACGTAAATGGCGTAACGGTTGTGACGGCTAAGATACCGTTCTCGTCAGCATCAGGACTGCGGGAGATGGGAGACCTGCTGCGGGAACGCCTAAAGAGTGCTGTCATAGTTTTGGGAACTGTCCACGATGGGAAGCCGAGCTTTGTGGCTATGGTAACATCAGACCTGGTTGGTAAAGGGTTGCATGCTGGTGATATAGTGCGACAAGTGGCTGCAGTTACTGGTGGTGGCGGGGGCGGTAAAGCAACCATGGCACAGGCTGGTGGCAAGGACAAGAGCAAACTGGATGAAGCTCTTAGGCTGGTAAAGCACACTGTGCAAAAGATTCGTTGAAGTTGCAGACATGCGAACGCTGGGTTTAGATGTGGGAGACAAAAGGATAGGGGTTGCTATAAGCGACCCTGACGAAATTCTAGCCAGTCCATTGATTACTGTGCCTCGTGAAGATGATGATAGAGCCATAGATGCTATTGTTAAGCTGGTAGACAGATATGAGGTAAAGAGGATTGTGGTCGGGCTACCTTATTCAATGGATGGTGGTGTGAGCAAGCAAGCTGCTAGCGTAATGGATTTCGTTGGTAAGCTTTGCCGGTGTACAAGGACTAAAATCGAGCTGAGGGATGAGCGGTTATCAACAGTAGCTGCTGAACGGTTGCTTACCCAAGCTGGCGCTAGGCGAGTTGCAGTTAAATCGCGGCGTGATGCAGCAGCGGCAGCTTTTGTCTTGCAGGGATATCTAGACAGCCTGAAGGTCCAGGAATAGTGTGACACAAATTATTAGCCTTATTGGCTATCCATTAAAGCACTCGGTGTCCCCTCATTTCCAGCAGGCAGCATTAGACCATTATAGCCTTGACGTTCACTATGAAGCACGTGAGACGGAAGCTGAAACTCTGGCATCTGTGGTAAACGAGTTGAGACAACCTCAGTACCTAGGTGCGAATGTAACCATCCCCTATAAGGAAGCAGTTTTGCCTCTTTTGGATGAGACTGATGATTTGGCTGGTCTTGTTTCTGCGGTTAACACTATAGTCAATCGGGAAGGTAGACTAATCGGGTTTAATACCGATACATACGGTTTTATTAGGGCTTTGCGGGAAGATGCTGAATTCGAGCCTAAGAACATGCGTGCCATAGTGCTTGGTGCTGGGGGAGCAGCACGGGCTGTGAGCTTCGCTCTTCTCCGAGAAGGTATCAGGTCGTTGGTCATCGTCAATCGCACTTTATCGCGGGCTGAGAAGTTGGTATGTTCTTTGAGGGAATATGTTCTCGCCAGAGGGTCATCTGTGGATGTGGTAGCTTTGCCACGGGACGGTTCGAAACTGGGCAATGTAATCAAAGATTGTCATCTGATAGTCAATTGTACTGTGCTGGGGATGAAGCATTCTGCCTGTGAGAGAGAATCGCCACTACCAGCACACCTAATTCACAAGGATGTTTTGGTCTATGACTTGGTGTATAATCCTTTGTGGACACCACTGCTGAGTGTGGCTAAGGAAGTGGGTGCCAAGGCTATCAATGGACTGCCCATGCTTGTTTATCAAGGAGCCGCTTCATTTGAGTTATGGACGGGTAGGGAAGCTCCGATTGACATAATGTTATCGGCAGCTAAACAAGCTTTGCCAGCGGGAGGTGATTAACAAATGAAAAAGATAATCACGTTGGCTCTCATCATCAGTATTCTATTGACCGTATTGGTTGCTTCGGCTGCTTGTGGGATTCCGGGCAACAAAGTTGCGGTCATCTCGCTCAGTGGTCCAATTCAGTCTGAAAGGACTGGGTTTCTCTTTGGTGGCAGCATCATCAGTCCGCAGCTAGTTCGGAGTTATTTGGAGCGAGCGAATGAGGATACTATGGTCAAGGCGATTGTGCTTCAAATTGAAAGTCCAGGTGGCAGTGTAGCTGCTTGTCAGGAGATTTTGAATGAGATTGAGCAAGTGGATAAACCGATAGTGGTCAGCATGGGAACTGTGGTTGCATCGGGAGGATACTACATATCAGCCAAGGCTGATAAAATCGTGGCTCTTCCCGGAACTTTGACTGGGAGTATAGGGGTTATCGCTCAGGTGCCCAATATTAAGGGGCTTTATGACAAACTTGGGATAGATATGGAGGTTTTCAAGGCGGGAAAATATAAGGATATGTATGTCGGTATCAGGAAGTTGACTGCCGAGGAGCGCATGCTCATGCAGGAGATCACTGACCAGCTTTATGAACAGTTCATAGAGGCGGTTGCTGAAGGACGGGGGTTATCCAGAGAGGAGGTCGTGGAATTAGCCACAGGGCAACTCTATACCGGGGAGCAAGCTAAGGAATTGGGACTGGTTGATGAGCTTGGGGGAATTAATGCGGCTATTGACCTAGCCGCTAGCTTAGCAGGAATCGAAGAGCCAAAGGTGGAATATTACAAACGTGAGGCTCCCTCCTTACTGGACTACATAGTGGGGATGAATTGGCAAAGGCTGCAGAGCTTAGTTCGGGTAGGAGTGCTGGGTGTCGAAGGCATTGTACTTCAGGAAGTTCTGAACAATCCCTATCCACAGCCTGAGTATCGCTAGGGGGAAATGGAATCAGCAATGAGTCAGTTCCGTTTTCTCACTGCTGGTGAGTCACATGGCAAGAGTCTAATAGCGATTGCTGAAGGAATGGTTGCCGGTTTGGCACTAAGTGAGGAGTATGTAGCTTTTCACCTTAAACGGCGGCAGGTCGGGTATGGGCGGAGTGCTCGCATGGGAGTAGAACAGGACACGGCTGAAATCATCTCCGGTGTGCGTCATGGGTTTAGCACGGGCAGTCCTATAAGCCTGCTGATTCGAAACCGTATTTGGGAGGAGTGGCAGGAGATAATGAGCGTCACTGCAGTGGACAAAGAAATACCGCCTGTGGCTTCACCCCGTCCGGGACATGCTGATTTAGCCGGGGTGACGAAATACGGCGTTGGAGATATCCGACCCATATTGGAAAGGGCAAGCGCTCGAGAAACAGCAGCTAGAGTTGCGGTTGGTGCCATAGCACGTAGGTTCCTCGAGGAATTTGGCATTACCATACGTAGTCATACAGTGAACATTGGAAGACACTGGGCTGTGTTGAGCGAGCCAATAAACTGGGAACGGGTGGAAAGTTCTCCCCTTCGCTGTGCTGATGGTGAGACGGAGAAATTGATGATGGCATCTATCGATGAAGCTAAGGCTGAAGGTGACACCTTGGGAGGTGTTTTTGAGCTGGTTGCCACAGGAGTGCCTGTTGGTCTGGGTAGTCATGTCCATTGGGACCGGCGACTTGATGGTCAAATTGCTCAGGCTGTAATGAGTGTCAACGCCGTAAAAGGGGTTGAAATTGGCGATGGTTTTCGCTTGGCTGCCGTGCGCGGCTCTCAGGCTCAAGATATTATTGAGCCTGCTACGAGAGAGGCTTTCCCCTCCTTGCGCAGAGCCACTAATCGAGCTGGTGGTATAGAAGGTGGAATAAGCAATGGACAACCAATAGTTGTCCGAGGAGCTGTCAAGCCCATTGCTACCTTGAGGAAGCCATTGCCGTCTGTGGACTTACGCAGTGGGAGAAGGACAACTTCTCACTATGAGCGCAGTGATATCTGTGTTGTTCCTGCTGCTGGAGTAATTGGAGAAGCGATGCTGGCTATTGTGCTGACCAATGCAGTGCTGGAGAAATTCGGCGGCGACCATTTGACAGAAACGCTAGCTAACTACAGGAATTACATTAGCTCATATGGTCATTATGGGGCGAAGGAAGGCAAATAGCAATATTGCACTCATCGGTTTTTCAGCTACCGGGAAATCATCGGTCGCGAGGGAAGTGGCTGAACGTTTGAGTTGGGAGTTTGTAGATACTGATGATGAGGTAGCTAAAATTAGTGGCAAGTCTATTCCCGAAATCTTCGAGCAAAACGGTGAGAGCGAGTTCAGAAAACTTGAGCGCAAAGTACTGAACCAGGCTTGTGCCAGGGACAAGGTGGTCATTGCCACCGGTGGCGGTGCTATCATCGACCCTGCTAATCGAGAGCTGTTACGACAGACCAGTACTGTCATTTGTCTGGAGGCTGAGCCCGAGACCATTTACAGGCGTCTTCTTCAAGATAGTCTTTATTCATCCAGCTCCATGGTCCGTCCTCTGCTTGCTGTTAATAATCCGCTAGAACGTATTAAGCAACTCAAAGCTCAACGGCAATCTTACTACTCTATTGCTGATTGGACAATTCATACTGATAGTCTGAGCCTTGCTGAGGTGGGTCGAGAGGTGATAGAAGGTTGGCAAATTGTGAATCAGGGTGCTAGTAACGATAGTCGTTTTGCTGAGACTGGTTTTACCTTTCAGGTCAGGACATCGACAGACCACTATCCTGTTTTTGTTGGCTGGGGGTTGCTCAGGGGGCTTGGTCAAAGGATGAAACAGGTGGGACTATCAGGCTCCACGACTATTATCAGTGACGAGAGCGTCTTCTCTAGCTATGGTGAGGAAGTCAGCAAGATATTGAAGAAAGCCGGCTTTAGGGTTGATTGCTGTGTAGTACCGCCTGGTGAAGCTACAAAAAACATCGGTCAAGCCGTTAAGATTTACGATTTTCTTATCGAGCACCGAGTGGAGAGAGGTGACACAATAGTGGCTTTGGGTGGTGGCATGGTTGGTGACCTTGCTGGCTTTGTTGCTGCTACTTTTTTGAGAGGGTTAGCCTGGGTACAGGTGCCTACTAGTTTGATGGCTATGGTGGATGCCAGTATCGGTGGGAAGGTGGCCGTGGACCACCCTCGGGGCAAAAACTTGATTGGTGCCTTTTATCAGCCTCGCTTGGTGTTGGCTGATGTCCAGACCTTGACTACACTGCCGCAACGTGAACTGATTTCGGGGTGGGCTGAGGTTATTAAACATGCTCTGATTTTGGATTCCAACCTGTTAAGTTTCCTCGAGGATAATGCAGAAAAGTTGAGCAAGTTAATACCCAATGCTACTACGAGAGCGGTTGCCTGGAGCGCCAGCCTCAAAGCTAAGATTGTGGCTGAAGATGAAAAGGAAACGGGAAAGCGGATTATTCTGAACTACGGACATACTATAGCTCATGCGCTTGAAGCTGCGACCAAGTACAATCAGTTTCTCCACGGCGAGGCTGTAGCTGTGGGAATGATGGGTGAAGCTAAACTTAGCCAGCGGCTGGGGCTGTTGTCTTGTGAAGTGGTCGAGCGACAGGAGTCGCTGTTACAAAGGTTTAATTTGCCTGTCAGTTGTTCTGGCGTAGACCTGTCTGATGTCCTGGCTGCTATGAAATTGGACAAGAAAGTACATAGCAAAGCGCTCAGATGGGTCTTGCTTGAAGATATCACTAAAGTGATGATACGCAGCGATGTTCCCAGACAAGATGTCTTGGATGTTCTACGAGAGGTGATAAAGTCTTGAAAATTGCTGTAAGTGGTCAGAGGACGATTGTTGACTACATTAGTGTTTTGAAACCGAAGGAGACTGTTCTGCTCACTTTTATCGGCGTCTGCTCGGCTATTGTTGCTGGCGGTGCGTTTCTACCCAGGGACATTTTTGTTCTGACCTTGGTCGCTCTTAGCCTCGGTTCCGCCGGCTGCAACGGGCTTACTAACTATCTCGATCGCGAGGTTGACGCTAGAATGATGCGGACAGCTAACCGAGCTTTGCCTGCAGGACGGATTGTCCCCGCGCAAAAAGTTCTACCGCTTATCATCTGTCTTTTGGTGGCTGCATTGGTGTTAGCCTGGTTATTACACCCGTTCTGCTTTGTATTTGGTCTGATTGGCATTGTCGCTTCGGCGATGTGGCGTAAGACGGCTTCGTGCACTTTCCTTGGTATAGTCGCTGGGTGTAGCCCGTTACTCATCGGCTGGTTTGCTATCAGTCCCGAGTTCGACACAAGGCTCCTTTTTTTGTGCAGCTTGGTAGCCTTGTGGGTTCCGATCCACGTTTGGAGTGTCATGGTTGCTAGCCGCCATGATTATTTGAGAGCCGGTCTGAGCTATTTCCCGCTAAACTTGCCGGTCCAAGATGTAGTGCGAGTGCTTTTTGTCCTTTCTATCTTTCTTTATCTTGTTTCCATCTTGTTATACTTTGTCGGTGGATTTCACCTGGTTTATCTAATTACGGCAAATATCCTGGGTATTTTGATAACGTATGCTACTGCCAACCTATTATTATCGAGAATGTCAACAGCAGCCTGGAGAGTTTACAAATTATCTGCCTTTCCCTATCTAGGTGTCATTTTCCTGGCTATGTGCCTAGATATTTGGCTATTGCAGAATGGACACTGACATTATAGAGACGTTAGAAACTGCTTTTCATCCCAAGTCCATCGCTGTAGTTGGGGCGTCAGAGGACCCTTTTTCTTTTGGTTATCATTATGTTCG
>DTZC01000172.1 GCA_012961565.1 Dehalococcoidia bacterium | reverse complement strand
TCCTTGACAGCCAATCACTACCACCGTATCATAGGTCATCAAGACATGAATCAAAAAGTACGGGCTATTTCCCAGACCAGCAATACAACCAATAGTCATCTTATACTCCGGACCAGCAAAGGGAGACAGGATGCAGCCTACCACCAAGGCTAAGCCCAGGAAAGGTAAAATGTCACCACCTGCTGAATGGCTGGCAGCCCGACCTTTATTGACCGGGCTGGGTATCACAGCACTTTCCGTCCTGTTCGGCATGCAGCTACTCAGGGTGCTGGTGCCCGGTATATTCTGGATACTGGGCGCCCGCATGGATTGGGGGGCAATAGAGCTCGGGGCAATCGGCCTGCTTATTTTCCTCACTGCCTTTCTCGCCGCACCGCTGGGGCGATTACTGGGCAACCACCGTCTGATAATAGTCAGCGGCGGCGGGCTGGCACTGGTACGGTTGCTGATACAGTTCTGGTGGGGCGAACCGCTTTTCAACCTGTGCCTGGCAATAGCAGGAACAATATTCTTCATCATCTTCCTGCCAGCCTGTCTTGAAAACTCACGAGCACAGGGAGCCTTTGCAATATCACACTTTGCCCTGGGATTGCTGGTTGGTCTGGCACTGGATACCGCCATCAGCGGTGCCTTCAAGACATATGATACCGCCTGGCGGGTAGAACTCCTGCCGCTGTTGGTAACAGTACTGCTGGTAGCAGCCCAGTTGGTGCTTCTTAGCTACGCCACGGTGACAAGCGCTCGCCTAACACCATCACCAGCAGCTAGTGGAACTTCCACCTGGAAAGCGCTGACCTGGCTAGCCGTCGGACCGTTCCTGTTTCTCGAGCTGGTAGTGCTTCAGAACATACCCCGCCTAGCTGCACTAACCGACTGGTCGCTGCCGCTGGCTTTCATGCTGATACTGCTCGCCCAGTTAGCCGGGCTAGCTATGGCAACATACTTCCTCAGCAAGGTGAGACACAATTTGTGGCTATGGGCTCTGGGTTGTGGTGCCGGCTTGATTGCCGTCCTGGCACCCGGCTATCAAGACTCAGCCGAGCTAACAGCACTATTGCTGCTGGTCGGGCAAATACTGGCCTCAACGCTCATCGTCATAATATTGATGGGCATTACCGCCAGCGCGGCAAAGCGACAGCAGCCCACCATCTCCCTAGGCAATGGAGCAGGCATGGTTCTGCTGCTGTCCTTTATTCTCGCCTACTACGCCGTTTACGATATCAGTCTTCCCTACAGCAACACCCTGCTAGAACCTGTAGCCGGGGGCATCATAGCCACCTGTGCAGTTGCGGGAACAGCTATTCTACCCAAACAGGTTTTACCACGCCTTAAACTTTGGACAGTACCAGCGTTGTCTCTGCTCCTCCTGATAGTACCTTTGAGCATGGCAATCACCTGGCAGCCACCAGCGGCGGTCGCCGGCAAAGGCTTTCCTATCCGCATCATGACCTACAACCTCCATAATGGCTTCAACACAGACGGACACCTTAACATGGAAACCATCGCACGGGTGATCGAACGTAGCGCACCTGATATAGTAGCCCTACAAGAGGTATCCAGAGGCTGGGTGGTCAGCGGTCGGCTGGATATGCTGACATGGCTGTCCCAGCGATTACACATGCCATACGTTTTCGCACCTACAGCAGACCCGTTGTGGGGCAACGCTATCCTCAGCCGCTATCCCGTCATGGCGTACAGTCGCTTTGACTTACCGCCCGCCGATTTGTTTATCCGGCGCGGCTTCGTTGCGGCACTGGTAGACCTAGGCAATGGCGACAAGCTCAAGGTCATCGCTACCCACCTCCACCACCTCGAAGGAGATTCAGACATCCGTAAAGAACAGGCTGGGACCATTGTCAAGTTCTTGGATGATGTCGGGCATAACCGCGTTGTCTTATTGGGTGACCTTAATGCAGAACCATCGGATCCAGAGATGGTGCTGCTAAAAGAGGCTGGTCTCCTAGACACATGTGAGACGATGAACCCCTACCTGGCATGTACCTTTCCCTCAGAAAATCCACGCAAGCGGATAGATTACATCTGGATATCCCGCGACCTGGTGTTACAAGACATCGAAGTGCCATTCAGCACCGCTTCTGACCATCTCCCCGTCATCGCCGTCATAAGCGAACAAGCTTCACGGAGGCTTAATCATGGATATTATTGAACTCCTCAAGTTAATGGTTGAAAAGAAAGCATCCGACCTTCATGTGAGGGTGCCCAGTCCGCCTGTATTGCGAATTGACGGTAATCTGGTACCACTGCAAGAATTGCCATCGGTCACGCCCCGAGATGCTGAATTAGCACTGGAGCATATTACCACCCCGGAACAGAGAGACACCTTTGCCAAGGAGAAAGAATTAGATTTCGCTTACAGTATTCCAGGACTAGCTCGTTTTCGCGTCAGCGTCATGTGGCAGAGAGGGACAATAAGCCTCGCTTTCCGCCTGGTACCATTCGAAACACCTTCCATCGACGAGCTAGGGCTGCCCCAGATTTGCAAGCAACTTATCCTGAAGCCGAGAGGACTAATCTTGGTCACAGGACCCACCGGCAGCGGTAAGTCCACCACCATGGCCACTATGATACGCCACCTCAATGAAAACAGCGCCCGCAACGTTATCACCATTGAAGACCCAATTGAATATTTACACCATAATATCAAATGTATTATTGCCCAACGAGAACTCGGCGGTGATACCAAGTCTTTCGATATCGCGTTAGTCCATACCCTTCGTCATGACCCAGATGTTATCGTTGTTGGCGAGATGAGAGACCTGGAGACCATAAGCACAGCAATGAGAGCTGCCGAGACCGGTCACCTTGTTATGGGTACACTCCATACCACTGATGCTCCCCAGACAGTTGACCGGATAATCGATATATTCCCTCCCAGCCAGCAGCAACAAATCAGACTGCAGTTCTCACAAGTAATAGAGGCAGTATTGTCACAGACCCTCCTGCCCAGAGCAAACGGCCAGGGGAGAATAGCCGCTTTTGAAATCATGATAGCCAGTCCAGCAGTCAGAAACCTCATCCGCGAGGGAAAGACCTTTGAGCTGCATAATGTAATGCAACTCAGCAGCGGCGAAGGTATGCAGACTCTAGACCAAGCATTGGCTGACCTAGTGAAGAAAAAAATAGTAACCTTGGAAGAAGCCAAAATGAAAAGCAGCCACCCAGAGCGCCTGAGAAAACTGCTCGAATTTCAATATGGAGCAGCAAAACGCTAACCCAACCCGCTGAGTTTCTGTTCAGTCCCTTCTCACTAACTTCACATAAGCATTCGTCTCGATTTTATGAGTTGAGTCTTCTCCCACATCTTCCACCCGTAACAACCGATAACAAACAGCCAGCTATGCGCACCTGACAAGCCTACGCTGGAAATGGCTTCTCACCCAGCGCCATCCGGCAGAGGTCAGTAATGAAGACCTTGTTCAAGCCACGCTCTGAGGTTGGTCTGCGCAGCACACGGTCACACATAGGACAAAGAGTAATCAAAGCATCGGCACCACAGGTAATAGCATCATCAATATTTCTTGCCTGAATCTGAACAGCTCGCTCTCGGTCCACATTAATTAGCGGACCGCTACAGCAGAGAGCAGTCTCGCCATCATATTTCCTCCTTACGCGCTCAACCCCGATAAGCTCGAAAATTTCGTCCAGCAAGGCGTCTTTTTCTGGAGTATACCTCGAGGCACAAGGACGCTGGTAAGCGACTTTCTTGTTCAGCTTGATAATGTCGCTAATATGGTTCCTCAGATAGTTGCGCAGGTATTCAAAGATATGCATGTACTTGAAGGGGACAACAATCCCATAATCCTTGACCTTGGTATGTGTCATTGCATAGCAGTCATCGTGGAGAAATACAACCTCCTTACCCAGACTGCCCATCTTATCAATAAACTTCTGGGCATTCTTAGCAATAGGGCTTTCCTTGCCCACGTGCACATAACCGATATAGCAGAAATAGTCTCCCCCTTTGACTATGGTCATGCCTCTAAACAGTTGGCTATCCAGAGCACCTTCAGGCAGCTGTCGCTCCATGACACAAAGAGAAAGGACAGGCTTCTCAGGGTCACCCGGTATCAGCTCACTAGGGATAGCTGAGGTAAGATCAAATGCTGCCGCTGCTTCCTTAGATATAGGGAATGCTGCAAACCTTTCTTGGGCTTTCAGAATTAGGTCATAAGGGTCAGCCCCGGTGGGACAATACTCCCGGCAAGCACAACAGGTTACGCACTGGTCCAATATTTCAGCAGCCCTGCCTTCCATGAGCGCCTTAATCTCAGCCACGGCTCTGTCTTTGTCATAATCAACATACAGACATTTCACCAGACAGTCGCCACAAAGGTCACATTTTGATGCATCCCACATTTCTAACCTCCTGAAGAATATGAAGCCTCCTGTCAAGACCTCTTACACTTCACCAGACACAATAAGCTGGCTTGCCAAAAGTTCAGCAACGTCCAACACCTTCAACGATTCTTCTGCCTCTTTTGCCTTGATGGCGTCTTCGAACATCTGGAGACAATAAGGACAAGCTGTAGCTACAGTGGCAGCTCCAGTCTCCATAACCTCCTCTATGCGGACTTCGCTAATCCGCTTACCAATGCGCTCTTCCATCCAGTAGCGACCACCACCAGCGCCACAGCAGAAGCCATTCCTCCGGACCCGCCTCATCTCTAGAAGTCCAGTTGGTAAAATACTGGTCAGTATCTGTCTTGGTGGTCCATAAATATCGTTGTGTCTGCCCAGATAACAGGAGTCGTGGTAAGTTAGCCTGCCATTTTCCATCGAGGTCAGCCCGACCCTATCCTGCCTCAGTAATTCAGCGATAAACTGGGTATGATGACTAACATCGAACTCACCACCAAATTGAGGATACTCATTCTTAATAGTATTAAAGCAATGCGGGCAAGTGGTAACTATTCTTTTCACATTATAGCCTTTTAAGAGCTCTATGTTCTTAATAGCCTGCATCTGAAACAGATACTCATTACCCATCCGGCGAGCCGGCTCACCACAGCAAGTCTCCTCCGGTCCCAGGATAGCAAACTTAACCCCGGCAGCTTTCAGTATCTTCCCCATAGCCACAGCGACTTTCATGCTTCTGTCCTCCAAGGCAGCAGCACATCCCACATAGTACACCAGCTCAACATCGCTATCCTCAGACAGGAGCTTTACCTCCAGTCCGCTAGTCCAGTCAGTCCGGGTAAACGTGGTCCCCCTGCAGCTATGCCCTCTAGCCTCAATGCACCTCAAAATAGCCTCGGCAGTCTCAGGAACCTTCGCCTGTTCCAGGACCAAATTGCGCCGCATGTCAACGATTTTATCGATATGTTCAACGAAGACAGGACATATTTCCTGACAGGCACGACAGGTGGTACATGACCAAAGCTCATCTTCCAGTATCACTTCACCAATTAAAGCCTTGACCCCACCACCATCGGTTGTAGCGCTGACTGTCTTCGCCTGGAGCAACTCAGATCCCCTGTCCAACAAATGCGCCTTCAAATCTTGTATCACTTTGCGGGGAGACAAAGGTTTGCCACTGAGATAAGCTGGACACCTGTCCTGACATCTTCCGCAGTCAGTGCAAGCATCCAAATCTAGGAGTTGCTTCCAAGTGAAGTCCTCTATCTTACCCACCCCGAAGGTCTCAGCTTCTTCAATATTAATAGGTGCCAATGCCCCCTTGGGACGAGATGTGCGGAAAAAGACATTGAGAGGAGACACGATGATATGAGTCAATCTGTTGAAGGAAAGGCAGACGTAGAAGATAGCACCTAATGCCAGAGCGGCATGAAACCACCACAAGCCGACATACCAGCTAAATCTGGCACTCTCAGACAGCCCGGCAAACAAACTGGCTATGAAATAGCCACCGAATGACCACTGTGCCCATTCCGGGTGACTGTAGAATTCAGGTTGAGTCAGACCCTCCGGGACAGCTACAACCATGCGGAATCCTTCGATGAAAAAACCGGTGATGACGACAACAAAAATCAGGCTTAAGACAACGGCATTGTCCAGCACTGTATTCAGCCTCTCAGGCTTCTGCACATAGCGGCGGACTGCAGCCATGATGACACCAACCAGCATCATCACGCCACCGACGTCCAGTGCCAGACTCAGACCCAGATAAATATTTCCATGGATGAAATGGAACACATAATGGTCAACAACATCCAACGCTGTCCCAACCAACAACACACCAGCACCAGCAAATAGAAGAAAATGCATTATCCCGGGATACGGTTCGCGGAAAAATCTCCTGTGCAAGAACCCGTCAACCACACCAACCACTACGAAATCCCAGATTCGCTTCCCCAAATTGTCCCACCTGTTATCAGGTTTACCTAATGACCATAAGCGGACACGCTGACAAATGGCATAGATGAAGACTGCTAGAGCGGCAGTACCTAATGGATATAAGATAAAAGCTCCGTAAGGTATACCCCAGAAAATCTCACGAAATGCTTCCATGCTGACATTTTCCCCCTTCTTTTGATTTGCTTGTTCTAATGAAAATGTCCCATAGGTCGTGTATTAACGATGTTTCAGCAACTCCAAACTATGCTTATTAGCCAGAGCATACAGCTGCTCCAAAGACTGCGGTGGAGTAAGCACCTCTCCAATCATTACTTCAGAGCCATCATCAAAAGCATGGTAATCACTGCCTCCGGTAGGAATGAGACTGAATTGTTCAGCGATTTTCAGCAACCCGTTACTAACCTCAGGCGCATAATCACGGTAGTAAACTTCAATGCCAGCCAGCCCGGCAGCCTTCAACTCCGGAATAAGCTCGCTCAAATTGTCAATGTCTGCGGGATGAGCTAGAACAGCTAAACCTCGAGCCTCCATAATCAATTTGACAGCCTCGACTGGAAGCAATTTATACCGTTCCACATAGGCAGGACCACCATGTCCTATGTATTTCTCGAATGCCTCTTTCTCAGAGCTAACATAACCCCCTTCCAACAAGGCTTGGGCTATATGAGGTCGGCATATAGAACCACCTTGGGCTAATTCACATACCCGTTGCCAATCGATATTCATGCCTAGTCTGTCCAGCTTGGCAACCATCTTGCGTGCCCGCTCCCGCCGCGAACTCCGCAACTTCCGCAATATAACAGCCAGCTTGTGGTCAGTATACTGGATAAAGTAACCCAAGACGTGAACTTCACCTCGCTCAACATCAGTATTAATCTCCACACCAGGTATGACCGTAAGCGAGGGAAAAGCTTCAGCAGCAGCCAAAGCAGGGGCAATGCCATCCACAGTGTCATGGTCAGTGACAGCAATAACATCAAGGCCGACTTTTACTGCTAGAGAGACAATCTCTGCAGGTTCAAGCCGCCCATCGGAGGCCGTGGTATGTAAGTGAAGGTCAGCTTTCACTAAGCCTCCTCTCTTCGCTGAATGCGCTGTATACTAACAGCCCTCCCGGTAGTTTCATCTACCTCAATCAGCACAGCATCAAAAATGACTGCACCTTCCCCTACTGAGAAGCGATGAGGCATTCCGGTAAGAAAACTATGAATTGCCGATTCAGCATCAACACCAATAACCGAATCGGCAGGACCGACCATGCCTACGTCAGTTACATAAGCGGTACCCCCAGGCAATATGCCAGCGTCCACAGTGCCTATATGTGTATGCGTGCCCAGCACCGCACTTACCCTGCCATCGAGATATCTCCCCATTGCCATTTTCTCCGAGGTAGCCTCGGCATGAAAATCAACGACAATTACCTTTTGCTTGAGACTGGTCTGTGAAAGCAGCCAATCCATGACCCTAAAGGGACAATCAAACTCTCCAACAAAGACACGTCCTATCAGGTTAACTATTAACGCTCCGTTGACTACCAGAAACCCACGACCTGGGGCTCCTGGAGGGAAGTTCAAAGGGCGGATTATGGGTAACTCACTATCCAGGTAGGGGATAATCTCCTTCTTAGCCCATACATGGTTGCCTGTGGTTATTATGTTTACACCACTATCAAGGAGTTCCTTTGCCGTGTCTGATGTAATACCGATACCTCCAGCACAATTCTCACCATTCGCTATCACCAGATTGATTCCGTAATCGTGAGACAGGCCTGGTAGAAATTTCCTTACCGCTCTTCTGCCAGGCCTGCCTACGACATCACCTATCATCAATATACGCAAAACCGTCCCTAAGTTTCTTTACTTGGCATAGTCTACTGCCCTAGTTTCCCGCAGCACCGTTACCTTGATTTGTCCTGGATATTCAAGTGTATCCTCTATCTTCTTCACAATATCACGGGCAAGCCTCATAGCCGCAAGGTCATCCACCTGTTCTGGCTTCACCAAAATCCGCACCTCACGCCCAGCCTGGACTGCAAATGCTTTGTCCACCCCCGGGAAACTGTTCGCCACATTCTCTAGAGCCTCAATACGCTTCAAATACTGCTCTAATGACTCGCGCCGAGCACCCAGTCTAGACCCACTTATGGCATCAGCAGTGGCAATGACAAAGCCAAGGGCACTTGTCGTAGTAGCTTCACCATGATGCTCGGCAATCGCCTGAGCCACCTCAGCCGATTTGTCCCATTGACGAACCAAGTCAGCGCCTATCAACGCATGAGGGCCTTCCACCTCATGGTCCACCGCCTTGCCAATATCATGAAGCAAGCCAGCCCTCTTAGCCCGGGCTATATCGGCACCGATCTCAGCAGCCAGCATTCCTGCCAAATAAGCAACTTCAAGACTATGAGTCAGCACATTCTGCCCATAGCTGCTGCGAAACTTAAGCTTGCCCAATAACCTGATTAACTCCGGATGGAGCCCGATCACC
>DTZC01000171.1 GCA_012961565.1 Dehalococcoidia bacterium | reverse complement strand
CAATTCGAGTCCAGATTTAGTCTCCTTTTCTGCTTTGCCTGCCCATTCATTGTCCAGCTCTCCGGTTTCGTCACTTTCCCATGGGAAGGCAATACTAGCCGCGTCTTCATCTGATTCATATTTGTCTGAAGTTTCCCAGGGTGCGTGTGGATGTATAAGCGATTCCTCTTCCGCGCTCAGGATATCTTCAGAATCCAAGTCGCTGCTACCCTTGCTTGGGAAATAGGATAGCAGTTCATCGTCTCGGTTAGAACTCATTGCACGTCCCTCCTTGCTAGCCATCGTCGCCTATGGCTCTGCTTGATAAAGAGTTCCTTCAACTGTTTGCTTATCTCTATACCCTGTTCCTCTAATTTAGCTAGTTGTGCTTCTATGCCGCCTGTTTCAGCTTCCAAGGCTAGGAGTTCTTGTCTTTTGGCTTCGAGATGTTTTAGCCGATTTTCCTGCAAGCGGATTATACAGTCATTTAATGTGTCGCGACGCGCTGTCTCATTTTCTCTGACAATGGGGAGAAAGTTCTGTTTAAGAAGGCTTTCCAGATACTCATGAAGGGCGCTGTCAAGGCTTTGTTTAAGAGTGGTAATATCCTCACTCTGGCACCATTTTGAAAAAATCTCTCGGTTCTCACTATGCTCGAAGTGTTCCGGAGATATCCCTGTGATTTCTGCCTTAAGTTCTGGATACTGAAGCAGCAATGCTAAGCAGAAATGTTCCAGCGGGCTGGAGGATGGAATAGGAAGAGCGGGAACCTGGTACTGACCTTCAGGTCTGCGTTTCTTGGCAGCTATTCTGCATTTTCTTAGCGTATCTGCCAGTACTCGCTGGTCAACATTCAGCAGGCGACTCAATCTTTCCACATAGTGAGCCTGCCGTAAAGGGTCCTTCATCCCAGCAAGTAGTGGTATGAGTCTCTCTGTGGCTGCGGACTTTTCTCTAACGCTGGTTAGGTCAATCCTATTGGTCACAGTCTCAAAAATAAAGTCGATCATGGGCTTAGCACTTTGTATCAATTCCTGCCATTTAGAAGCATTCTCCCTAATTACGTCATCAGGGTCTTTACCTTGTGGCAGTAAGAGAATTTTCACCTCTGCGTTATAGGCATCTTCATATTTTACCCAACCATAAAAGGTCGGTGGTACAGGCAATATCCTGTCGACCATCTCGCCACTCCTTGAGATGGCCTCTTCGCCGGCAGTATCAGCATCAAGAGCCAATATCACATTTTTGGTTAAGCCTTTAATAATGGCTAGCTGCCTGTCTGTCATGGATGTTCCCATGGAAGCAACCGTATGTTCCCATCCTTGCTGGTGAGCCATGAGCGTGTCCAAGTAACCTTCCACGATTATTGCCTGGTCTTTCTGGCGAATTGCTGTCCTGGCCCGGTCAATGCCATAGAGAGTGCTGCTTTTATCGAAGACTAGTGTCTGAGGAGAGTTGATATACTTGGGGCTAGAATCATCCAGTACCCGAGCTCCGAACCCTTGCACTCTGCCCTGAACATTGCGGATAGGGAACATCAGCCGGTTGCGAAATCTGTCATAGCTGCCACCATCATCTCGCTCGACTAACAGACCTGCGGCTATAATTTCAGTCTCCTTGTACCCTTTAACTTTCAAATATTGCTTGATAGTTTCCCATCCCGCTGGACTGTACCCGAGCTGAAAATTCTTGATAGTCTGTGATGACAACTGCCTCTGATCCAGATAATTCCTCGCTATTTCACCTTCGGAACTTTTCAACAGCAGGTAGTGATAATATTCGGCAGCTATTTCATTAAGCTCGAACAACCTCTCCTTTTCCGCACCTCTGGCTTGTCCTCTAGCAGTTGCAGTTAAGTCGACACCGGTCTTGCTAGCCAGATGACGTAGTGCCTCTCCAAAGTCCATTCCTTCCTTCTTCATTATAAAGGAGAACACATCGCCGCCAGTGCCACAGGCTCCAAAGCAATGCCAGCTTTGCCGTTCAGGGAACACGAAAAAAGAGGGGTCTTTTTCAGAGTGAAAGGGACACAAAGCTTTGTAGTTTCGTCCCGATTTTCGCAACTTCACGTATTCAGAGACAATTTGCACAATGTCCAGTCTCTGTTTTACTTCATCGACTACAGTCATCTTTGAGTTCGATTGTTATTCTTAAAGACAATGTTAGCTGTATCTGTTACAGCGAGATTTCTCCAGCCATCCGTAACGCATACTGGTCAGTCATACCAGCGATATAGTCGGTGACCTTGCGTTCAGCAGAGCCTTTTAGTGACGCATATTCCTTGGGTAATTCTTCGACATGTTTCAAGAAATAAGTGTAAAGGAGATGGACTGTTTTCCTTGCCTTGTCGGTTTCTTCGCTGGCTAAAGTAGGATTATACACCTTATCGAACAGAAATTCACGAAGACGATTGGTTACCCCCAGAATTTCAGTGCTCATACTTATGACTGGCTTCTCATGCTCCGGATTTTTCAAAGACGCTTGGGAACAGGAGATTATATCACATACCAACGTATTAATCCGTTGGGAAGATGTGTGACCGAGACGTCTAATTACGGAGGTTGGTAACTCATTTTCAGTTATCACACCAGCCCTTATGGCGTCACCAATATCATGATTAACATAAGCAACGATATCCGCTATTTTGACTACTTGACCTTCAACAGTGCCAATGTCAGTCCATCCTTCTCCAGGTATCTCTACTCCACTTTTGGAGTGATTCAAGATGCCATCCCGTACTTCCCAAGTGAGGTTCAATCCCTGACCATCTTTTTCTAATAAGTCGACTACCCTCAAACTCTGTTCATTATGTCTAAATCCTTCGGGCGAGAGTTCGTTCAGGACTTGCTCACCGATGT
>DTZC01000170.1 GCA_012961565.1 Dehalococcoidia bacterium | reverse complement strand
TGGAGGCTTGGCTTGATAATCATCCGGGATTCTCACCGACCAACAGTTGACAGTTACCCGAGCCGCCTGCTCATTGACAACTGGAAAGCTTCTAGATTACAATTCTTTACATTTGGGGGGGAAGTGAGCCAGAAAGTCGGCATTGTAGCCGTCACCCAAACTAAATATGAAGAGGCAAAGCCGGCATGGCGCGAACTCGAAATTACCTATCAGGTAGTGGAACAACTTTTAGAAGAAACGGGACTGAGCTTTGCCGAAGACGGTAGTGGCATAGATGCTGCAGTTACTTGCAGCTCCGACCACTGGGACGGCAGGACACTCTCAGACATTCCACATGGCGAGGTGGCTGGAGCCCACCTGCGTCCCGAGGAAAAAGTCACTTCAGACGGCATCAATGCAGTTATCTATGCTTACCTGCAAATCCTGTCCGGTCATTACGATACTGTGCTGGTAGTAGGCACCTGCAAAGAGTCACAGACTGTGGGTTACATTATAGAGAATTTCGCCTTTGACCCCGTTTTCCAACAGAAGCTCGGGCTTGATTTCCTCGCCGCTGCCGCTCTTCAGGCAAACCGTTATATCCACAAATACGGCATCACCCCGGAACAACGCGCTCGTGTGGTAGTCAAGAACCGAGGTAATGCTCAAAACAATCCTCTGGCTCAGATAAGAACACCTGTCTCAATTGAGGAGGTTCTCAACTCTCCTATAATAGCCCATCCTATAAGGTCATTAGAAGCCAAGCCGGTTTCAGACGGGGCTTGTGGCTTGATTCTGGCAACCGAAGAAAAGGCGAAGAGGCTCACCAGCACACCAGTCTGGATAGCTGGCATGGGACAATGTTACGAGAGCCATTACATCGGAGATAGAGACCTGGCTGAATCCCAGGCTCTATCTCTGGCAGCAAAAGATGCCTACCGCCAGGCACGAATAACTGACCCTCTCAAGGAAATCGATGTAGCTGAGATATCGGAATACTGCTCCTATCAGGAACTGCTCTGGTGTGAAGGCCTGGGACTGTGTCAAAAAGGTGAAGGTGGGAAGTTGATTGAAAAAGGCATCACCGAGTTAGGTGGTGAGCTGCCGGTAAACCCATCCGGTGGAGTACTGTCGGGGAATCCCACACTGGTGGCTGGCATGGCGCGGGTGGCTGAGATAACGCTGCAGCTTGTGGGCAGAGCTGGCGCCCGACAGGTGCCCAAAGCCAAGACGGGTCTTGCCCATGGCACCTACGGACCGTGCGGACAGCATCATGCTGTGTTAGTCTTGCAAGTCTGATATCGGGAAGAAACACATGGCTAATAGAGTTGCTATTATAGGCGTGGGACAGACATTCCACACGAGCAAAAGGCCTGATGTATGTATCCCCGAGCTGTGCAATGAGGCAGTAAGAGCTGCCTTAGAGGACGCTGAATTGACCATAAAAGACATCGATGCCATAGTTGTGGGCAATATGGAACTTTTCGAGGGCAGATATCACCAGGACCTGTGGCAGGTGGACTACGTGGGTTCCTATCATAAGCCTGGGTTCAGGGTGACCACAGGCGGCACTACTGGGGGAACTTTACCTTGCACTGCCTTCTTCTGCGCCGCCTCTGGAGTCTTTGATGTCGTCATGGCAGTAACCTTCGAGAAGCAGGGTGAAGGAGACAGCCGAGCTGCCCTCAAGACAGTTGCCGACCCAATATGGGACCGCTGGATATCTACAGGAGCCATTGGCACCTTTGCTCGCCTGGGTAGCTGGTATATGAAAGAGTCTGGAGCTACTGAGGAGCATGCAGCTTTAGTACGTCTCAAAGCAGACAAAAACGCCTGTCTCAATCCTTATGCCCATCTGAAACTGAACTTGAAAACAGTCGAAGATGTGCTCAGGTCCGAGATGCTGGTGCCACCGTTGAGGAAACTTGATATGTGCCCCACTTCTGAAGGTGCCTGTGCCATAATAGTAGCGTCCGAGCAAAAGGCGAAAAAGTTAAGCAAGAAGCCGGTTTGGGTCAAGGATTGGGTGGAGGTTCATAATGAGGCTCGCTACAATCGGGGCGACCCTGTATCCTTAGAGAACTTAGAAAAGGCAGCGCTGACAATATACAGAAGGAATGGCATTACTAATCCGAGACGTGATATCTCTGTGGCAGAGATCTATGAGCCAGCTACCTGGGCAGAACTAGTATGGTACGAGGCTTACCATTTCTGTGAGAAAGGAGAGGCCTTCCGGCTTGTCGAAAAGGGCATCACTGAACGTGAAGGTGAATTTCCGGTCAATCCGTCAGGGGGAGTAATTGCCACCAATCCCATCGGAGCTACCGGAATGATAAGGGTGGCTGAAGCTGCTTTGCAAATTCGAGGTGATGCTGGGGCACACCAGGTGAGCCGCGAAGTCAAGCGAACATTCACCACAGCCTGGGGCGGCAGCAGCTGGACTGTGGCACATCTGCTAAGCAAATCTGTGGACTAAAGGAACTAATTTGGATAAGAAGGCATCACCCGAGTACCTTGGTACTCCAAACCTGTTGAATCTGCCATTTAACTGGAGCGCGGGACCTTATCTTGGCAAATGGCTGACTGAACTCAGAGACAATGGTAAGCTCTGGGCTAGCCGCTGTCCCAAATGCCAGCGTCTCCTGTTACCACCTAGAATTATCTGTGGGATATGCCAAGTTAGAGCACCAGAATGGCCTGACTGGGTACAGCTTTCAGGCAAGGGAAAACTGATAGAATGGGAAAAGGTAGTAGCACCCCAGATGAACCCGAGTACCGGGAAAATAGAACCCGAGCCTTACATTCACGGGAACATCCTGCTCGATGAAGGCGTGACCTTCCAGCACTATCTTGAAGAGCAGGACGAGACAAAACTTAAGAAAGGGGCCAGGGTCAAGATGGTCTTGAAGCCAAGACACCAACGTGAGGGACTGGTTACAGATATTCTCTATTTCAGATTAGTCCAGGAGTAAAAAGGGGCTGCATCCAATGAGCGGAAAAGAAGCAACTGCGCCATACATAGTTCAGGGGAGACTTTATGTCCCTTATTTTAATTACTATGGGGCACTTGCCAGCGAGTTCTATCGGCAGCTCAGGGATAGTAAGAAGATAATGGGAGTGAAATGCCCAAGCTGTGATAAAGTGTACATGCCGCCTCGTTCCGTTTGTGCGGTGTGTTTTGGCAACCTGAACCAGCTAGTTGAGGTCTCCACTCAAGGCGCGGTCTTAACCTACACCGTTATCCACTACACCTACTCACCGAGCTACCAGCCAGCCACTATCCCCTATGCCTACGGCATAATTCAACTGGACGGTGCCGATACCGGGTTCTGTCATCTTTTGGGAGAGGTAGACCTGGACAGGCTCTCTATAGGTATGCGTGTTGAAGCTGTATTTAAGGACCAGCGGGAAGGTAATATCCTTGATATCAAGTACTTCAGACCAGTTCAGAAGTAAGAGCAGTTGAGTGCGGGTGAGTTGTCAGAGGTCAACAAGGTCGTAGCCACTCCATCCCAAGCAGTGGCGGGCATATTTGACGGTGCTGTGGTGGGCATCGGGGGTTTCGGTGCTGCCGGTACTCCTTACAGGCTTCTCCTAGCACTGGCTGAGCAAAAGCCTAAAGGTCTCACTGTAGTGGGTACCAGCCCGAGACAGTTCGAATTTTTGATTCAGTCAGGCTGTGTCAAAAAAGCCATTACCCCCTTTGCCAGGTATGCCGACCCAGCCGCACCTAACCCTCTCCTCGAGCCTTATCTCAAGGGCGAACTGGAGGTTGAAATATTGCCCCTGGGAAATCTAGTCGAGAGACTGCGTGCTGCCGGTGCTGGCATTCCTGCCTTCTACTGTCCTGTCGGCATCGGCACAATAGTGGAGGAAGGCAAGGAGAAAAAGACCTTCGGACAGCAGGAGTGCATTCTTGAGTATGCCCTCCCTCTGGATTTTGCCCTTATCAAAGCGCACAAGGGTGACAGGCTGGGGAATTTGGTCTACCGAATGACAGCTAGGTGTCACAACCCAGTCATGGCGGTGGCAGCTAAAACCACGATTGCCGAAGTGGATGAGGTAGTGGAGGTGGGCGAGCTTGACCCAGAAGCAGTGGTTACCCCAGGGATCTTTGTGCACCGTGTGGTCAAGGCTGAGAGACCTCCGCTGGACTGGGTATATAGGGGAATTAAAGTAGCGCGCAAGACCTAGCTCTGAGCGAAGTTATGAGCGATTAGCTATGACAGGACTGAGCAGAGACCTGATTTGTTTAAGGGCTAGTAAAGAACTAAAGCCCGGAATGTATGTTAATCTGGGCATTGGTCTGCCCACCCAGGTAGCGAACTTCACTCCCGAGGGAGTCATTCTTCATTCCCAAAATGGCGTGCTCGGCTTTGGACCCATTGCCAGCGAGGATGAAATGGACTGGGAACTGGTAAATGCCGGGGCACAGCCGATAACCTTGCAGCCCGGTATTTCCTTCTTTCATTCCGCAGATGCATTCGTTATGATGCGCGGTCGACATCTGGATGTAGCCATTTTGGGTGCATATCAGGTATCCGCCACCGGTGACCTCGCCAATTGGCGCACCGAGAGAGAAGCTCTGGGAGCCATAGGTGGTTCCATGGACCTGGCTTACGGAGCCAAACGCATCATTGTCATCTGTGAGCACACTGACCGGGATGGAAAGCCACGCATTGTAAAGCAATGCACCCTTCCTTTAACAGCAAAAGGTGTGGTAAACACAATCATCACCAACCTGTGTCTCATAGAGGTCACCAGCGCCGGGCTGGAGCTGATAGAGATTGCGCCCGGAATCAGTATCGACTACATCCAGCGGTTCACCGAGCCGAAGGTGATATTATCCCGGGACCTCAAAGAGATGGAGTTCTAGCGTGGAACAAGCCATCACCAAAATGCCACACCCTATCATCACAGAGACGCACCTCGAATTCGGCAGGAAAGTGCGTGAATTCGCCGAGAGGGAATTAGCACCGCACGCTGATGAATGGGAGGAAAAAGAAGAATTTCCCTCCTCCATTTTTTCCCGCTTTGCCGAGCTCGGTTTCCTGGGACTGCGTTTTCCCAAGGAGTACGCCGGGCAGAATCTAGACCTCATCCACTCGGTTGTTCTTTCAGAACAGCTAGCTCACTCGACCATGGGGGGAATAACCATGGCAGTATCGGTTGAGAATGAGATGGTAGCTCCCCCTATCTTCAGATTTGGCAGTGAGGAGCAGAAGCAACGTTTTCTGGTGCCCATGAACCGCGGTCTTAAAATCGGGGCTCTGGGTATAACCGAGCCTAACGCTGGCTCCGACGTAGCCGCTATCCAGACACGGGCCAAGAAGGGGAACGGTCACTGGATTCTCAACGGAGAAAAGATATTCATCACTAACGGCTGCCGGGCTGATTTCGTCCTGGTTCTCGCCAGAACCAGCCCGGAGAAAGGTTACAGGGGTATGTCCTTGTTTCTCGTGGAAACAGACAGCCCGGGCTTCACCAGACGCAAGCTGCACAAGATAACCATGCGCTGCTCTGACACTGCGCAGCTCTTCTTCGACGACTGCTGCATTCCATTCCAGAATCTCCTCGGTGACGAGGGACAAGGGTTTTATCATATCATGTGGGAACTGCAGGGTGAGAGGCTAGCTGGAGCCGCAAACGCAATCGGTAGGGGGCAGATGGCTTTCGAGGCTGCCCTGAAATATGCCCAAGAAAGGGTCCAATTTGGTCAAAGGCTGGCTGATTTCCAGGCTATCCGTCATAAGCTTGCCGATATGGCGACTCAGCTCGAGGTAACCAGACAGTTCGTCTACTATGTAGCCTGGCTATTCGAAAACGGTCAGTACCCGGTTAAGGAAATCTCTATGGCTAAATTAATGGCATCACAGGTCTCCTGCAAAGTGGCCGAGGAGGCGCTGCAGATTCATGGTGGGCAGGGTCTGTTAACAAGCAACCCGGTGCAACGATACTGGCATGATACCCGCCTGTCCCGAATCGGCGGCGGCACAGACGAAATCCAGAGAGAGGTCATTGCCCGCACACTTATCCCCAAGGCAGAGAAATAGGCACATTCTTTTACCCCCAACTTCTTCCAGCCTCTGCATAGCATACGAGACGGTTCGGCAACAGCCCATTGCTAATACATCTCAACTCACCAATAGCCTCGACCCTTGAGTTACCTTTTACCCGTAGTCCCGACCCTTCAGGTCGGGCAGCCGAGGCTGAAGCCTCGGCGTTACAGTGGGATTTGGATTTTAGGGTCGGATGTCCCGTGTTAAAACTCTAGGACTACTGTACTTCAGGAGGTTGGCTTTTTTCGTGCTATCAAGCAAAATAATGCCTCAACTAAAGCCTTATAGCTTATTAGCAAACAAGCTCAACATACTACTATTTTTGACAAGTGCGCAACTCTGCTCTATAATATATCTTGTGCAAGGAAAGTTTGTGCACAAGCCATCTTGGTATAATCTTCGAACGGAGGTAAAGAAACATGACGGAAGACGTCTACAGGCGACTGGCTGAGGCGCTTAATGCCCGGAGCACTGCCTACCTCTCGATTCCCTGCCCCGAGTTTTACGAATTTGCCAGAGAGCTTTTCACCCCGGAGCAGGCAGAAATTGCCTGCAGCATGCCCCTGGGTTATGCCACTCCTGAAGAGGTGGCGAGTAAGATGAAAGTGGATGTCGATTACCTAAGGAAGCAGCTGGAAGAGATGGTGACCAATGGAGTGGTCCGTGCAAAAGAAAAGGACGGCAAGAGGCATTATGAATTACTACCGCTAGTGCCCGGCCTCATCGAACTGCAGTTCATGCATGGTCGTATAGACGAGCGCACCAAGCGCCTGGCACAACTACTCAAAAACTACGGGAAAGCCATGAAGAACCTGGTGATGACAGCTCCACCTCCAACTGCTCCCGCCGATACACCTACAACTCGAAAGGTCCCGGTGGAGGAGGAAATCCACAGCCTGTCTACCATTTTACCTTATGATGAGGTGATGAAACTTATCGACAGAACGGAGTATATCGCTGCTGGCGCCTGCGTCTGCCGTCACCAGGGCGATTTGCTGGACAGACCTTGCGATAAACCCAAGGACAACCTGTGCATGATTTTCGGTCCCTCTGCCCAATTCGCCAATAGCCTTGGAGTTGTCCGCCTCCTCTCCAAGGAGGAAGCCAGAAAGAGCATAGATGAGGCAGAGGAGGCTGGGCTTGTCCATAATTATGCCAGTAGCCAAGACAGGTATCTGGACCTGCTGTGCAATTGCTGCGGTTGCCATTGCCCCTTCTTAAGAGGGGCAGCCCGCTCCCCCGTGCCCAGCCAGGCTTTTGTTGCCAACTGGGTGGTCACCATAGACGATGAAGCCTGTACCGGCTGCGGCGCCTGTATTGATAGGTGCTGGATGAAAGCGCTGAAAATGGAAGGAGATTTAGCCGTGCGTGATGCCAACCGCTGCATCGGCTGTGGCATCTGCATGTATGTCTGCCCCGCCAACGCCATGAAAATGACTCCCAGAGAAACGGCAACCATCACAGGCTAGAGCCCGGCAACTGACACTTGACATGCCCAGACCACTTCTATACTATCGGTGTCAGTCTTTCAACCGAAGAGACTTCAAGAAAGGGGATGACGTTATGCTGGTTGATGTCCACCGTGTCTGAACCAGAGACTTAATGCACGTTGTGCATCCTCTCCTGCATCCTGCTGCGTGGAATACCAGCAGCGTTACCCTACGAATTATACCCTATTAACCTTCCTACCGGCTCCTTCGCTCGGTTTCCACGTAGCGGGGAATCCAACAGCGAAAGGGAGCTTTCATGTCTTTAGTTTCTAATTTTCTTATGTCACGCTGGGGACCGATTGTAACCGGCACTGTCATCGGCATACTTGCTCCGATTCTTGTCAGGCTGGGTAACCCCGGCAATATGGGAATTTGTGTGGTCTGTTTCAGCCGCGATATCGCCGGGGCACTGGGGCTACACCATAACAGCGCTGTCCAGTATATCCGCCCTGAGATAATTGGCTTTGTTCTTGGGGCTCTTACTGCAGCTCTCGTCTTCAGTGAGTTCAAACCACGCACTGGCTCAGCGCCACTAGTCCGCTTCCTGCTAGGAATGTTCGCTGTTTTCGGCGCCCTTGTCTTTCTGGGATGTCCCTGGCGGGCCTATCTGCGGCTCAGCGGCGGTGACTGGAACGCCATCCTCGGCATTCTCGGTCTAATAGCCGGCATTAGCATAGGAATCGCCTTTCTGAGGATGGGGTTCAGCCTGGGACGCAGCCGCCCGGCACCAAGGGCTTTAGGCTTTGTAATGCCCTCTGTAATGATAGCTCTGCTTGTCCTTTTACTCACTGCTCCCCAGTTCGGGCAAGATGCCAGCGGCAACGTTACCGGACCTATTTTTTTCTCGGAGACAGGACCGGGCAGTCAGCAGGCACCGCTAATCATATCTCTCGCCGCAGGGCTGCTTATCGGTCTTCTGGCGCAGCGCAGTCGTTTCTGCACTGTAGGAGCTATACGTGATGTGATACTGCTGCGCGACTCACACCTGCTCTACGGCATTGCAGCATTCATTGTTACTGCCTTTATCACCAACCTGGCGCTGGGTCAGTTCCACCACGGCTTTGAAAATCAGCCGGTGGCTCATTCCAATGCGCTGTGGAACTTCGGTGGCATGCTACTGGCTGGGCTTGCCTTCACCCTGGCTGGTGGCTGCCCCGGACGGCAGCTCTTCCTCTGCGGAGAGGGTGACGCTGACGCTGCGCTGTTTGTCACCGGGATGATTGTTGGTGCCGGTTTCGCTCATAACTTCAGTGTAGCAAGTTCGACTGCCGGTCCGGCTGCCTTCGGACCGCTCGCAGTAGCAGTCGGGCTGGTGATATGCACCGTCATCGGCTTGACCATGCGAGAGACAAGGACGTAGGATGTCTATGATGAGCCAGACCAAGACCATAGATGCCCGCGGGCTTTCATGTCCCCAGCCAGCAATGTTAGCCCGCCGGGCTATAAACGAGCTGGGCAAAGGCACCATAGAGGTGCTGGTAGACTCGGTCACGGCGAGAGAGAACATTTCCCGCCTGGCTCAGAATTGCGGCTGGTCAGTGACCGTTGATTACCAGCCTGAAGGTGATTGTCGTATAATCTTAGTCAAATGATTTATCTGGATAACGCAGCTACTTCCTGGCCAAAGCCCCCCGAGGTGCTGAAAGCGATGGTCGACGTCTTACAGCATGCTGGAGGTAACCCGGGACGCTCGGGGCACCGTCTCTCCATCGAGGCAGCACGCGTCATATATAATGCCAGAGAAGATATCGCCCGCTTCTTCAACATCGGTGACCCTTCACGCGTCATATTCACCAGCAATGCAACGCATGCTATAAACCTGGTGCTCCAAGGTCTGCTCAAACCCGGCGACCGGGTCGTTACCAGTTCTATAGAGCATAATGCAGTAATGCGACCGCTACGCAGCCTGGAGAAACAGGGGCTTATTCTTCACACTGTCCCCTGCGCCCCTGACGGCATGTTGGATATGAGAAGTATCGCCGCAGCCATAGACTCCCATACCCGTCTTGTGGTTCTCATTCATGCCAGCAATGTGATGGGGACTATGCTGCCCGTTGCCGAGGTGGCACATCTTGCCCACCACGCTGGTGCCCTGCTGCTGGTGGATGCGGCACAGACTGCAGGAGCTGTCCCCATAGACATGAAGGCAGGCAGGATTGACTTCCTCGCCTTCACCGGGCATAAGGGGCTGCAGGGACCTCCAGGCATCGGCGGACTTGTCATCGGCGACCATGTGGACACTTCACAGGTCGAGCCGCTGATGCGCGGTGGCACCGGAAGCCAGTCAGAACTGGAACTGCAGCCAGAAAGCCTGCCAGACAAGTTCGAAAGCGGCACTCCGAATATCGCCGGCATCGCCGGTCTTCACGCTGGTATACGCTGGTTGATGGACAGGGGTATTCATATCATCAGAGAACACGAACTGGAGCTTACCAGGAATCTTATCAACGGGCTGTCCAGTATGCCAGGTATTAAAGTCTACGGCACTAGCGACCTGGAGCGGCGCACTGCCATCATATCCTTTACTGCCAACAACAAAGAGGTCTCAGAAATCGGGCTGAAGCTCGATGATGACTACGGGATACTGGTCCGCGTCGGACTACACTGTGCCCCAGCAGCGCACAGGACAATCGGCACTTTCCCCGGAGGCACAGTGCGTCTGGCACCGGGGGCCTTCACCACTATGGACGATGTCAACAAGACAATCTGGGCAATAGAGCAGATCATTGCCTCATGACCGAATATGGAGTTATTCTGTTCTATACCACCTCATCAGCTATGCGTGCTGAAAAGCTGCTGGTCGCAGAGGGCTGCTCGGTCAAGCTGATTCCAGTCCCCAGGCACCTCTCCAGCGATTGTGGTGTGGCACTGCGCTTTAACTGGCAGCAGCAGGAAAAGGTCAAGTCAGTGCTGGACCAGGCACAGGTTGAGGTCGATGCCATCCATCAGCTATGAGCCAGTGACGATGCATAGCAACTGGTATCCTGTTCACTGTTACTGATTGCCAGCTTGCCATTTCACTTGTTGGTTAACATCTAACATCCTCTGCCTAGTAGGTGGGACGACGGAAGGTGAGCAGCAGCGTCACGGCTGTGTGTCAAAACGTGTGGAAGCAGTCGAGGGGAGACACGGCAAAGAGGAATACTGCTGGCGAGAGGATGCGAATGGTGCTAGGATGCATATTTGGAAAAACAATAGCATTGATAGGAGCTGCAATGTTATTAGGTTATTTATCCGTAAGTTCAGCTTGTCTTAAGCCCAACGAGGTCGATAAATATGCAAAGCAACTAAACCTGCCCGAGCAGGTCAGAGGAATAGTGAGGCAGCTTGATTACGATGACAATACAAAGACATTAATAGACGAGCGCTATATGCTTTGCCGCTAAGTTTGCAAATATCGGTCGGTTTGAAATAAAAGGAGGCAAAATCCCTCAACGCAAGTCCGAGAATAAGCAGTTTTTAATCCAAGTAGGTTATTCTGGAAGGCAGTTCCTCTTCCAGGCTGCCTTCCGGGACAAGTTTCACCATATGCAACGTACGCTCACTGATTTCTCCCCACCAGTGGGGCGTATTCTTCCCTTCTGTTATTTTGGTTTCGACTGAAAGGATACGCCCTTTTTCTTTCTTAAAGAGAATTCACACAAGATATGATACGCTACCCATACCGACCAACAGTTGACAGTTACCGGCTCGGCTCATTCGGTTGTGATGACCCCTTCGATGACTAACTCGGCGATTTCATCGTCGCTCAATCCCAGAATCTCTTTGTACACATATTCGTTATCCTCACCCAGCGTTGGGCCGGCCTTTTTCAGTTGGCAAGGTGTTTTCGACAGCCGGTAGGCTGGGGCGTGGTAATGGTGGACACCTATGACCTTATGGTGCAGTGGTCTGAAGTGCTGGCGGTGCCTCAGCTGGGGGTCATTGAAAAGTCCCTCACTGGTCTGGACAGTCCCGGCTGGCACCCCAGCCGCTTGAAGTATCTTCATTATCTCGTCTGGCGTGTGTTTGCTGGTCCACTGGCTTATGAGACGCTCAAGTTCCTCCTCGTTTTGCTTCCGAGCTTCGAATTGGGAAAACCTGGCATCCTCCAGCCATTCTGGCTTCTCAATAGCAGTGCAAAAGCTTTGCCACTCCTCCTGCGTGCTGATGGCGATGGCGACCCAGTTGTCTTCTCCTTGACATGGAAAAATGCCGTGAGGACACATATTGGGGTCGCGGTTCCCGTTGCGTTGCATTTCTCGGTTGTTTATGAAGTAGTCCAGGACGGCTGGACCGAGGAAGTAGATTCCAGCTTCTATTTGAGCCTGTTCTAGGTAAACTCCTTTGCCTGTCCTGTGCCGGTGCAGGAGGGCACCGACCAATGCCACTGTGATGAAGTGAGGGGCGATAAAATCGGTGTAATTGTTGTAAAGGAGGCACGGAGGTCGGTCAGGCCAGCCGGTAATGAATGAGAAGCCAGCCATGCTGGCGCCAAACATACCATAGCCGCTGAAATTGGCATAGGGACCGTAACTTCCTTGTTGTGAGGTGCTGAAATAGATGATGTCCGACTTTATGCGGCGGCAGCTCTCGTAATCAAGACCCCATTTCGCCATAGTCCCCGGTGTCATACTTTCAGCAACAATATCTGCCCAGGCTATTAAGCGGCGGGCGACCTCCTGTCCTTTGGGCAGATTTAAGTCAAGGCTGATGCCGTATTTGTTGGTATTGTAAGCGGCACCAAAGGCGCTACGGTTAACCCCAGGCTTGCCGTCCTTGAAGGGATACATGGTTCTCAGCGGGTCCGGATAGCGGTGACTCTCTATCCTGACCACTGTAGCCCCATGTTCAGCAAGTTCTCTCCCGATTTGTGGACCAACGCCCACCCAGGAGAAATCAGCTACTTTTATACCCTCAAATACTTCTTTCATCAGATTACTCCTAGCTGCTTTAGCGCGGCAATTTTGGAAACAAAAGGAAGAGAGACCGGAAAAGCACATCAAGTATGGTTACTTGCAGTAAAGTACAATGGTAAGCTGTACTTCTCGCGAAGAAATACTAACAGTGATTGGTTAAGAAATGCGCAAAAAAATCCAGATGTGAGAATAGAATTTGATGGACAAAGTTTTGTTGGTAAAGCCAGTTTGGTGAATGATATCTCGCTTTGCAAGAAAATATCTCAGTTAAAGTATGAAGATGAAAAGCGTGCAAATGAATCTAGGGTAGTTTTAGAAGTGGATTATAACTAAAGAAACTGTGCTGTATATGCCAAACCAAATCCAATGGCAATTAGTGCATACCATTTGAAATTTCTTTTATTCAAGAATATGTTTGGGTGACCTATCGAGTCTTCGCCATATGTTCCTGTACGTATCTTTCGCATTTCACGTGCCTGACCTATTAATGCGATGGTGATAACAGCCAACGCGGCTATTGCTATAATTG
>DTZC01000169.1 GCA_012961565.1 Dehalococcoidia bacterium | reverse complement strand
CTTTTCTTTCCCCGGTTTTTCCTATCGACCTTTGATACTCCTGTTCCCATTCCCGAGCCATTTCCGTCAGCCTATCTTGGTCATCATTACCGGACATAAGTCATCGCCTCCTGCCACATGTGAATTGAAAAACAGCAGTCTAGAGTCTGCCCATCATAATAGTGCCCTTCAGCAACCCTGTCAATCCCGCACGCACACCAGAACACCCAGCTTGGAAACTGGAACCAAACGCCGCCCTAACCCCAGACACCCGGCCCTCAAGGGGGAGCTGCTCTATTATCATACTGTTAACCACGAGGTTTTAGACCCGTATATCCAGTCACACATGTGGCTACAGGGAGAGGCAATTGAAGGCTCGATACTACAGGCAGACACTGGTAGAGGGATACTTCACCCAAGCAGAGGACAGCTTCTTCGCGTTCTCGGGGAGAACGCGATTTAATGAGCCGATGAAAAAGACAGCGGCGCCAGCCTTCCGGTCGCCGCTGTCTTAATGCTTCCTTGGCGCAAAAATCAGCTCACAGGAGGTACCACGCCCACAGGCAAAGAACCACAGACAACAGCACATAGCCCCCCAGTATGGCAATAAGTTCCTTGCTCATAATTACACCTCTACTCCTGTTCAACTTGATAACTGAGCAGGTCAGTCTGTTATCAGTATAACGACAGACTGTAAGCAGAGTTTAACCGCCAGGTAAAATCTTTGTAAAAAATGCCGTCCTGACACAAGCAGGACAGCCTCCTAATCTGCCCACGGTATTCAATAAGGTCCTTAGCTGCCAGCCGCTGCGGCATGCTCACCAACCAGTCTGCTGGACCCAGCGATAAACATCAATGCTGCCGATGTCAAACCACAGCCCTGTAAACGTGTAGGCATGGACTTCCTCCTGGTGTATAAGATAAGAGATAAAACTGCCCAGATTGTCTCTCTCCCCTTGCTTACAGTACATGGATAGTACAGGGAATACCCGAGGTGGGAAAATATAGCAAGCGATGGCAATCAGGCTCGATTTAGGCCTGGTCGGCTTCTCTTCAAACTCCGTTATTCTGCTCCCCTCCAGTTTAACCACACCGAACTGGCTGGCTCTGCTTGGGTCGCCAAGGTCGTGGACCGCCACCAGAGTATTTTTGCCATCATATGCCGAGATAAGCTGACACAGGTCAAACTCGAAGTAATTATCACCGGCGATAGTCAGCAGGTCCTCCGCTATCCCTTTCGCTTCAACCCAGTAATGTAGCGAGCCCACAGCTCCCAGAGCTTGCTCGGCGGTGAAAACCGGCTCCACACACAGGGTCACAGCTCTGCCTAAAGTAGCCTGCCAGCGGCGGAAGTCGGCTTCAAATCTCTTGTTGGTGTTAACCAGAATGTCCACATCTTGTGGAATCTTGCTCACAATATGACTTATCAGTGGCTTGTTTTTGTACTCCAGCAGCGCTTTTGCCCTAGTGGTCAGTGGAGACAGCCTGGTGCCAAACCCGCTCGCCAGTATCAGGCTTTTCATATCATGCTACCAAAATTTCACAGAACACTTCAGCAAGGCAGATTCACCACGGTATCAGTCTGATTGGACTGTCATTTAATGCCGGACGCCGCCCGATATAGCCGGTTCTTCCAGCGGACACCCAGACCCACCGCCTGCCGCCAGCCACCGTAAAGTCCAGCGGCAAACAGGAAGGAGAACCCGACTGGGTGCAGAAACGTGGAAAGTAGTGACTGCCTGAAGTGGTTGTCCACCAGTCCGCGCATAAACAGTACCATGGCTACCTGGAAGACAGCGATGAACCGCCACTCGGTAGGTGCCATCACTGAGAAGAAACCGTTCCAGGCCCAGTAGAACGGAGCCAAATAGAAAAAGAAGCCAGCCATTAGCAGCCCCACCAGTGCCACCGGTGATATCGCCGCCACCGAGTATATCCACCTGACAAATCCTTCCCACATCGCTCCTACATCCCGGTACATGCGTGTCCAGAACACGGGCGACAGGTCAATGGCGATATGCCGCCCGCCGTGCTTCACTGTTTCTGCCCCCAGCCACACATCCTCCAGAATCCTAGAATACACTGCCTGATGTCCTCCAATTCGCCAGTATGCCTCCTTAGGAAAGAGCAGCATCTGACCTATAGCCAACGATGGCTTGGGTACTGGAGAACGCTGCAGCCACCACAGTGGCATCCAGCCCATGACGACAAAATACAATAGCGGCATGGCTATCTTCTCGGGCAAAGACTCGGCTATCTGACGGGGAAAGCCAGAAAGTAATGCCGCGTTGTGCTCTATAGCCAGAGCCAGCACACTGCGCAGCATGTGTCGGGCATGCACCGTATCAGCATCGATAAACAGAAGCCACGAGCCCCGAGCTCTCTGCGCCAGTTGATAGCAAGCAAACGGTTTGCCCGCCCACTCTTCAGGAAGGCTGGCACCCTTGACAAGTTGGATTCGGCTGTCCCCGGCCGCTACCTGCGCCACCACTTCTGCCGTCCTGTCTGTGGAATTGTCATCCAGCACCAGAACCTCAAAATTGGGATAGTCCTGCCTCTGCAGGGACTCGAGACACCTCTTTATATTCTCCTCCTCGTTTCTCGCCGGTATCAGCACCGACACTAGAGGTGGCGGCTGCGGTATGCTGGCACCGGGGTTCGGTCTCCTCAGCGGCCTCAAGTTCAGGATGAGGTTAATGGCAAAGACGACCAATAAGCTGGCGATTATTACCTGGTACAGCATGCTTTCCGTCCTTCTATTGCTGACCTAAATCTGCTGTCCTCCGCGGTCTGAGCCGGCTGCCCAGCTTTCCCCCGAATCGGGGCATGACCTTCAAATCGTTATAATGCTTTGCCGCTAGTATTGCTATAACGCAGACCATAAAGAGCGGCTCCAGCGACAGCCCGTGGGTAACTGTCAAATATACCAAGGAACCTGTCATGCCAGATACAACCCGCCAGGCATCAGGCACCACCAACAGAGAACTTAGCGCCAAGAAGACGAGCACCGAAAGAAGAATCTCATGCTGGGGTAGCGCTATAAGGACACCACCGGTGACCCCCAGAGCCTTGCCACCTTTGAATCCCAGGACGGGTGTGTAAGCATGCCCCAGTATTGCTGACAACCCCACCACCATCACTGCCGCCGTCGGTAACCCCAGCTGGTAATGCGCTATAGCAACAAAGGGAATCCCCTTCCCGATATCCAGGACCATCGCCAGGACACCGGTTTTACGCCCCCCGGCACGGAAGACATTATAAGCTCCTGGATTACCATCCCCGTACTGCCTTATGTCCTTATGCAGCAACCACTTTCCAACCCACACCGAGAAAGGGCACGCTCCCAACCAGAAAGCCACTACCGCTAGCAACAGGCAATGATAGAACATTTCCACTAACCTGGTACCCCCACCGACACCTGCCTAATACCTTGTAATGCAAGGTATAGCATAACTCACAATACCCGCTGTGTCAAACATACCGCCCACCACCCATATCGGCAACAATAAACCGATACCTCGCCAGCCATCTCACTGCCTTCAATATCACTCAATGCCCCGGCTTCAAATCAGGCTATACAATCCAGCAGCTAGCCTGATTATACCCTATCCCGGCACCTCTTGCAGCCGCAGCGGGACTAAACGCACGCCCTCTGACTGCAACCGCCGAGATTTCAACCGCACAGGTAACTTTGAAGTTTTTTATCCGCAGGCTAGAAACCAACAAACGGAGCTCCAAGGCTTTAGCCTCGAATGACTGACCTTAAAAGGTCGGGCTACAGGTAATGAATATGATGACAGGGGCAGGATTACAGGTGGATGGATATAATTGAAGGGTCGGGACTATCATCGTGAAATTGCGCCCGACCCTAAAGGCTCAGGCTGCAGGGGGAACACAATGAAGGGTACTCACCCAGACACAAAATATTTCTCGACTGAGAAAAGACCGAGATGTGGTTCAAAGGCACACTGCAGACAAACAGCACCACCCATCGCAGG
>DTZC01000168.1 GCA_012961565.1 Dehalococcoidia bacterium | reverse complement strand
TGGGTTCGAGTTCGTCGATGATTTCCATAGCCCGCACCTTGGGAGCACCGCTGATTGAGCCGCCGGGAAAGGTGGCTTTCAGCAGGTCGATACGGTTTTTATCTGACTGCAATCTGCCGATAACAGTGGAGGTCAGATGGAAAACGGTGGGGAAGGTCTCGAGAATTGCTAGCTCGGTGACTTTGACCGTGCCATAGCGGCAGACTCGGCCTAGGTCGTTTCTTTCTAGGTCAACAATCATGATGTTCTCAGCGCGGTCTTTAATGCTATTAAGCAGTTCTTGTGCCCGCATAGCATCTTCTACCGGGTTTTTGCCCCTTGGCCTGGTGCCCTTTATGGGGCGCGTTTCTACCAAGTCACCATGTACACGGAGGAATCTCTCTGGCGAGGCACTGACAATGGTCACCCCCTCGAAGTTGAGGTAGCTGGCGAAGGGAGCCGGGTTAATCTGCCTCAGGCGGTGGTAAAGTTCGTATGGAGGAATAGACAGTTCGGTCTCGAAGCGCTGGGAGAGATTGACTTGGAACACGTCACCAGCGGCGATATATTCTCTGACCCTGTCCACAGCCTGAATATATTCATCAGGGGTAAAGTTAGATTTGAGTAGCGCTTCGGTTACGTTTCTAGTGTCGTGCCGCTGAATCTTCGGCATTTTATGTGGTGGCAATGAGAGCAGCCTCTTCATTTCTTCTAGGCGCAGCTTAGCTCTTCTCAGCCTCCGGCTGCTGTCGAGCTCGGGGAAACCTGTGGAAACAATGTAAGCTTTGCCTTCTAGGTTATCAAAAGCAAGAATTGTGTCGTAGAAACCGAAATAACTCTCCGGTAACTTCAGGTCATCTATGGCTGTACTGGGTAGCTGTTCGATGAAATGGCACAGGTCGTAGCTGAGGTAACCCACAGCGCCTCCCCAGAAAGGGGCTGGTGCCCTAAATGAGTCCAGTCGATATGTTTCCAGCAGCCTTTCTAGGACGTCGAAGGGATTACCTTCTTCTGTTTCAGCTTTACCTTGCTGCAACATGGTGACCTGCCCACCTCTGCTGCGCATAACTAAAAAAGGGTCAATGCCCATGAAGGAATATCGTCCTAGCCTGTGTGGGTCCATGCCGCTATCGAGGAAGAAGCTATGAGGATAAGTGTGGAGCAGGTCGAACGTTTCGGAGGGGGGTGCCGGATTGTGGATTTCTTCGATTAGTGGATAGCGTTTCACCGTGTGCTCACCGCAGTTGCTGTTTTTTTCTGCAACCCTAACCTTTTGTTTTCCTGTCCTCGATTAGTTGTCTCATTCGGTCGAAAAAGTCAGGACCGAAGGTCTCAATTCTCCAGTCACGTATTTTTTCAAATGGTAGGTCCTCATAAGAACCACGGTCTTCGACGTACTCGATATGTGGTTTCCCGTCCAGGTTGTAGACAGGCAAAACGGCATCATGTTTGCCGTCGAACTCCACAGGAACAAGACGGTTCTGCCGGCACATCTGAAGGTCAAACGTAGGTGCTACTTTTACCCATTTACCTTCAATATATAGCTCATCATAACCGTGGGTTGGGAAGATGTTTCCTCCCATGAACCCCTTCAGCTTATCGGGAACAAGGTGGTTTCGGATAGCGGCGAGATGCAAGCGTGATGGTATCTCCATAGCTCGAGCCAGGGCAGCCAGTAGCACAGCCTTTTGGACACAGAAGCCCTCTTTTAGTGCCAAAATCCGGCTGGCTATGTAGTATTCGGGTCTATCGCTTGGCACGTAAATGTTGTATTTGATGTCATCCCTGACGAAGTAGAAGAGGCTTCTCGCTTTGTCTGGTATAGTGTCACACGCCTCGGTTAAATCTCGGGCTTTTTCTCGTATCGCTCGATTGTCGCTGTCGATTATAGGTGTAGCTCTAAGATACCTTTCCATTGCCTCCATTATTCCCAGATTATACACCGAGATGAGTTAGATTGGAATCCCCACTTGCGGCGATTGCTGCTCGCTGGATAAAGGGATGGGACAGAGACGCACAATTGACAGTAGGGGAAGGGTATGTTACACTAATTTGTAACGTTAACGTAAACTGCTAATGGTTTGAAGGGGGTTTTAACCTGGCAAACGTTCTGCGGGGAATTTCGAGAAAGAGAATGGCGACAGAAGCCGTAGCCCCAAGCAAAGCCAAGACGTTGAGTATTGGTGAAGTAGCACAGCGAGCCGGTCTGACTACTCGGACAGTGCGCTATTATGAGGAGATGGGGCTACTTTTTGGGGTAGTCCGTGCACCGAGTGGTCGCCGCATTTACTCTGACCAGCATCTTTATCAGTTGCGTCTCATAGAACGTGGTAAGCTTCTGGGGCTATCGCTGGCTGAAATCAGGGAGCTAGCCGAGGTGTTTAGACAGACTGGGACTGAGAAGAGTGTAATCGAGCGTAGCATTGAGATACTGAGTTCTCATCTGGATGAGGTGGGGGAGAAACTAGAAAAGCTCATAAGCTATCGTGACCTGCTGGCTAAGGAAATCAAGCGACTAGAAGGGCTGTTGCAGGGCTAGGTGGTGGATTGGAATGCACAATGTACCACCCCCGATGTCCGGAAGCTGGAGATGGAATTCTAGTTGAGGGGTAAATATGGCAGATTCGATTCGGGTTCTACTGGGCAAAATTGGTCTAGATGGACATGACCGCGGCATCAGGATGGTGGCAGCTTGGCTACGTGATGCCGGCATGGAGGTGATATATCTGGGTACGCATCACACGGCTGAAAGACTGGCGAGAGCCGCCAGCGAGGAGGATGTAGACGTCATCGGTTTAAGCTTCCAGGGGGCAGACCATATACCTTTATGCCAGCAAATGCTGGAGCAGATGAAGGCGATGGGCCTTCAGGATCGACTTTTGGTTGTTGGTGGCAACATCCCGCGTGCCGATATTCCGGAACTGAAAAGGATGGGGGTGGATGCTGTTTTCCCTAGTGGCACTCCCATGAGTAAATCTGTGAGCTATATTATGGAGAATGCACGGAGAAAACGAAATAAGGGGGCGAAATGACAACACAGCAAATAAAAAGCAGGTACTTTCAGAGGGCGCTGAGGAAGGAGACCTGGTCGGGAATTCCGGTAAGGGCAGTCTATACTCCAGAGGAGACAAAAGACATCGATTATGCTCACTCTATAGGCAATCCCGGCGAATATCCCTACAAGAGAGGCATCTATGGTGATATGTACCGGGGACGGCTTTGGAGTCAGCGGCAGATCACGGGCTGTCCTACTCCTAGGCTGACCAACGAAAGGTTGAGGTATCTGCTAAGCCACGGCGAGAGTGCCATCAATATCATTGGCGACCAGCCAACCCAGATAGGCATTGATTCCGACCATCCCTGGGCGGTCGGTTCCGTAGGTCGGGTTGGGGTTCCTGTTAACACCATGGACGACATGCGACAAATACTGGATGGCATTCCCTTGGGGCAGGTAAGCACTATGCTTACTCTGGTGACCCCTATCGCCGTTCCTTCATACTTACTGCTTGCTGAGGAACAGGGTGTGGCGCCAAATGACCTCAGAATGACCAGCCCCATGGTTCCCCCTGTGCTTGGAGCTCCTGTGTGTATGTATGGGGGCCGTGAATGGTGGTTCGATATGGCGAAGCGGCAGATGAAAGAATTCATTGACAAGCTGGAATATTTCACAAAGAAGTATCCAAAGGTGTACGTAGCTAACTTCAATGCCTACAACATTCGGGAGACCGGGGTTGGTGCTGTCGAGGAGGTAGCCTGGATTTTCGCTAACGCCTTCGAAGCACTGAAGCTTATCACCGAGCGCGGCGTCGATATAGATGTAGTGGCACCGAAGGTCAGTTTTACCTTCAGTGTCATGATAGATATCTTCGAAGAGGTGGCGAAATTCAGGGCAGCCAGAGTCGTCTGGGCACGTACATTGAAGGAGAAGTTCGGGGCTAAAGACCCGCGTTCCTTGGCACTGAAGTATCATGTGAATACTGGTGGTATCATTATGGAGCGACAGCAAGCAACTATAAATGTTATCCGCGCGGCATATGCTGCGCTGGCGGCAGTCCTTGGTGGCACGCAGTCGCTCCAGGTAGCTAGCTATGACGAGCCTATCGCTATCCCCACAGAGGAGGCAGCTACTCTGGCTGTAAGGACGCAGCAAATTCTAGCTCATGAGACAGGAGCTGCCTCCGTAGCTGACCCGCTGGGAGGCTCGTACTATGTGGAGAGCCTGACTCAGCAGCTTGAGGAGAAAATACAACAGATTTTGAATACCATCGAAGAGAAAGGTGGTATGACAGCGGCGATACGCAGCGGTTATATAGACCGCGAAATGGAGACGGCCTGGTTCAGATATCAGAAGGAGGTGGAGACCAAACAGCGGATAGTGGTTGGTGTTAACGAGTATACTATTCCTGAGGAAGAGGATGCTGACGTAGCGGTGTACCTTAGCAAAGTAGATTTTGCTCTGGTACAGCAGCATATTGAAGACCTGAAACAGTTCAAGCAGCGGCGTGATAAAACTAAGGTGCGGAAAGCTCTGGAGGACTTGCTCCGTGCTACCGAGAATGAAGACCCAGACATCTGTGAGTATGAAAAGGAGTGCTGCAAAGCTGGTTGCACTACCGGTGAGATGGCTGGTGTCAAGCGGATGGGTGTGGGGTTGCCTTATGACCCGCTGGGGGTGTTACAATATCCATTTGATTGAAATCTGTAAGGCAAGCTGAGCGCAATAACAGAGAAAGACTGCAAGGCTTTCGTTTCGGCATACTGATTGTTGCCTTAATTCCTATTCTTATATAGTCCTCTGTATTTCCTGTGCTTGAATCATCTGGCGTAATTACGTACGTGAGCCCATGCTGTAAGCTGTAGCCCAGGCTTCATATATTTCGTCTAGGGGTACATCCTCGTAGTAACCATGGTCTCGAAGATATTCAATATGCGGGTTTCCATCCAAATCCTGTGAGGGTAGCAGGGCATCATGCCTTCCATCGAATTCTACAGGGAAGAGGTGGTTCTCACGGCACACTTTCAACTCAAATGTAGGAGCAACTTTGACCCATTTGTGGTCAATATATAACTCGTCAAAACCATGGTAAGGGAACAGGTTTGTTCCCAGGAACTTTGTTATGCTGTCAGGGGCCCGGTGGTTTCGGATGTCAACGAAGTGTATTCGTGCCGGTATACCTGCGGCTCGGGCTAGTGCTACCAGTAAAGCCGCCTTTTGTATACACATGCCTCCCCGGGCCTTTAGAATCCTGCTGGCTTGGTAGGAATCAGGGACATCAGGTGGTAGGTAGGGAAGGAATTTTATCTCGTCCCTTACGAAGTAAAACAGACTTTCTGCTTTATTGGCCACTTCTGGTTGTCCCTGGGTCAGGCTTTTAACCTTTTCCTTTATCGCCTTGGTGTTGCAATCAAAAGTTGGGGTAGCGTTCAGCCATCTTTTTATCTCATTTCTCATGACTCATCCAGTTCCTTAAACCGGTCCAGTCGCTCCTGAGCTGCTATGCCGTAGTGTTTGTCCCAGGCAGCCAACATCTCTCTTACTGGTACATCCACACGGTGCCCGTGGTCAGCCACATATTCGATATGCAAGTTCCCGTCCTCGTTGTGGGAATGGAAAATAGCATTATTCTTGCCATCGAACTCCACGGGCTTAATTCTGTTTTCCAGGCACATTTTCAGGTCGAAGGCTGGTGTTACTTTGACCCATTTGCCACCGATGTACAGCTCGGTATAGCCATGGTAGCTGAAGAGATTGGTGTCCATAATCTGGAACAGTTTCTGAGAAATTAAGTGATTCCTGATATCGGCGAAGTGTAAGCGGGCGTGAATACCTACAGCCCGAGCAAATGCAGCCAGCACCGCTGCTTTCTCGACGCAAAATCCCTTGCCTCGTTGTAGCGTTTTGCTTGCCCGGTAGTCTTCTAGGATTTCCAGCGGCACAAGCGGGACGTATTTGATGTTGTCTCTGACCCAATAGAAGAGGCTTTTGGCTTTTTCTTCAACCGTCTGTTTTTCCTTAGTCAATTCTGCAGCCTTGCGTTCTATGAATTCGTTATCACTGTCGACCGTGGGTGAAGGTCTGAGATATTGTTCCATTTCGCTCATGGCTGTGTCTCCAGCACCTTTTTCATGGTGAGTCCGATTTCAGCCGGGCTGGGGGCGATGGTAGCTCCGGCAGAAGCCAGGGCTGTTATTTTGTCCTGTGCTGTGCCTGAGCTGCCACTGATGATGGCTCCAGCATGCCCCATTCT
>DTZC01000167.1 GCA_012961565.1 Dehalococcoidia bacterium | reverse complement strand
TGCTGAGGCAAAAAACATCTTACAAGCCGGGCTGCGCCAGACAGAGAAATTCAAGAACCTTATCATAGAACTATACCAGCAAACAAACAATCTCGAAGAGACAGTGCAAAGGGCAGCTGCCGAAACAGTGCAGAGAAGCCAATTCCATTTCATGGACAGCGAAGTACAGCTTACTGTGCTGGCTACAGAAGTCCGCAAGATATTGAACCACGCCAGCCTCATAGACAGGTCACCTACTTGACACACCACCCCCTCAGCCCAGACGCCGTGTTCCTTGAGATACACTATGAGGCTGACTTCGACTTCTGCAGCAGGGAAGCTGAGCCTTGCCTTATATCCTGCCGGGTACTGACTGCAGTGCTTGCCTCAAAGCTCAACCCTATCTCCAGAGGATAAGATACAGCTATGTTAATAGCCCTTTTAGCGCCCTGGACTAAAGCCGGGGCTGCCGAGGCAATCTCCAGAGCAAGTTTTCTCGCCTCTTCCATGAGCTTAGCTTGCGGATAAACATGTTCTACCAGACCGATGCGCAGAGCCTCAGCGGCGTCGATTCTTCGACCGGTGTATATAAGCTCTTTAGCCTTGCCGACGCCAACAATCTTCGTCAATCGCTGTGTCCCGCCGACGTCAGGAATAGTGCCCATTTGCACTTCAGGAATACTAAAAATAGTCGTTTCTGAAGCGAGCCTGATATCGCAGACCAGTATCAGCTCAAGACCCATGCCCAGACAGTAGCCATTGACGGCAGCTATGACTGGCACAGGAAGAGTCTCAAACATGGTGTAAATTCGTCCTATCGTCTGAAGGGCTTCAAACTCAGAGCGAACAGCGCGCGTAGGCATTATATCCTCACCTGATGCAATTGCCTTCAAGTCCACACCAGCACAAAAAGAGCGGTCACCAGCTCCAGTAAGTATAGCAACACGCACCTCAGATTCAGTTAATATCTGCTCAGCAGCAGCCTTAAGTCCCTCGAGTACATCACGGTCAACTGCATTTCTAGCTTCAGGGCGGTTGATTGTTATCATCGCCACTTCGTCCTCAATTTCAAGCAGGACCTTTCTGTTCCGGACCATTTTGTCCTCCTTCCTTTGTTTTCGTTCGTTAAGAATCAATGCTCCAAGAATTTCACCAATAAACACATCGCAAGCCACCAGCCCATCTGTCGCCAGCATGTCAAAATGGCTCTGATTTTTTCTTCAGAGTGGCAATCAGATTGTCCAGCGGTATGGCAGTTAAGGTCAAGGTCTGGAGACCGCCTCTAGCGCTCAAGTGTATGGCTAACTTAGCTGCAATTTCGTCACTCGGCGCTTCGACAATGTTGACGAAATCATACGGTCCCAAGAGGCCATACTGTGCCAAAATCTTGACACCCATGTATTCCACTTCTTTGTTAAGTTCCTTCAGCCACTCGGGGTACTCTTCAATTTTCCGCCTTCCCTCACCGGTGAGAGTGGTCAGCATGAGGTACACAGCCATTACTACTACCTCCTCTTTTTGAAGTTCGATTTCTGCCCTGCTAATTATACGCCCACCAAAGCAGAAATGCCAATGTGCACTGGAAAAAGCCTCTCCACTTGACACCACATGGCAGAAAAACTTAAAATTTGTTCTCGCCAGTGACTTAACGGAGGAATATCCGTTTGTCAAGTATTAGAAGGAAGGAGTGATGCCGTGTGCCTGAGGTGAAACTCTCACAGGGGGAGAGCTTCGAAAGCTTGCTACGTCGGTTTACCAAAAAAGTACAGCAGGCAGGTATAATCAGTGAAACGCGCCGCCGCGGATTCTATGAAAAGCCTAGTGTGAAGCGAAAGCGGAAGGAGGCAGTAAAGAGGCGGAAAAGCGCCAGGAGCAGCTAGGATATGACTCTGGCTCAAAGAATCAGAAGCGACCTAGAACAGGCGATCAGGAAAGAAGACAAATTGCGGTGTTCAGTGCTCCGTATGCTCCTAGCCAGCATAAGAAACGCCGAAATTGCCCAGCAGAAAAGTTTAGAAGACAGCGGCATACTGGCTGTCTTGGAAAAAGAAGCTAAGCTGCGCCGTGAGAGCATAGAAGCTTTCGCAAAAGGTAATCGGCCTGACTTAGTAGCCAATGAAAAGGCAGAGCTGGCAATACTCGAGGAGTACATGCCTGAACAGATGAGCCGTGAGGAAATCATAGCTGCAGCACGCAAAGTCATTGAGGAACTGGGGGCAACAGGACTGAAGGACAAAGGTAAAGTCATGTCCCAGCTGATGCCCCAACTCAGGGGAAGAGCCCAAGGGCGGGAAGTAAGCGACATTGTCTCGGAACTCCTGAGTGTTGCCTAGGTATTGAATTATCCTCCTTATTCCCTAAAATAATGTTGGCGGCATGCACCGTGCCGCCAGCTTTTTTAGCAGGACATGATAAATGAAATTCGGCATCATCGTTTTTCCTGGAACCTGGAGTGAGAGGGACTGTTATTATGCCCTCAAAAACGTCTTAAGGCAGGAGGTAGACTATATCTGGCATAAGGAGGCTGACCTCTCCCACTATGATTGCCTCATCCTGCCCGGTGGCTTCTCATATGGCGATTACCTGCGTCCCGGGGCGATTGCTCGTTTTTCCCCGGTAATGACATCGCTCGAAGCCTTTGCCTCACAAGGAAAGCTGGTCATCGGAATTTGCAATGGCTTTCAAATACTATGCGAGTCTGGACTCCTCCCTGGAGCGCTGCTGCGCAATGACCACCTGGAATACCGCTGCCAATGGGTATACCTCAAGGCGGAAAATAATCAATCGCCTTTTACAATCCAATGTCAAAACGGGCAAGTGCTTAAGATTCCTATTTCTCACTACGAAGGTAGATATTATGCTGACAGCGCTACCCTAGCTGAGCTAGAGGCTAATAAACGTGTCATTTTTCGCTACTGTACTCCAGCCGGTGAGGTTACAGATGCTGCTAACCCAAACGGTTCCTTACATAACATTGCCGGCATTACCAACAAAAGAGGTAACGTTTTGGGCATGATGCCCCATCCGGAACGTGCCTGTGAGGCAATTCTGGGCAGTAGCGATGGCAATATAATCTGGGAGTCGATAATTGCCAGTATCCAAAGAAACACTTGACGAAATCGCCCTGAGTGAGGCTGAGTACCAGCTTATAGTTAAACGCCTGGGTAGAGAGCCTAATGACGTTGAGCTGGGAATGTTCGGTGCTCTATGGAGTGAGCACTGTGGCTACAAGCACTCCAAAGCCTTACTCAAGCAGCTACCTTCGCGAAATAAGCGAATGTTGGTAAAGCCAGGGGAGGAAAATGCGGGGGTGGTAGACATCGGCGATGGACTGGTGGTGGTGATGAAAATTGAGTCCCACAATCACCCATCAGCAATTGAGCCATATCAAGGTGCAGCTACAGGCGTGGGGGGTATTGTCCGGGATATCTTCACCATGGGAGCACGTCCCATCGCTCTGCTCAACTCGCTGCGTTTCGGTCCGCTAAGCGACCCTCATAACCGCTACCTTTTTGTCGGAGTGGTTAGCGGTATTGCTGGTTATGGCAATTGTCTTGGCATACCGGATGTTGGTGGTGAAATTTTCTTCGCCAAATGCTATACCACAAACCCGTTGGTCAATGCCTTGTGCCTTGGCATCACCAGGAGCAAGAGCCTGGTCAGGGCAAAGGCTCATGGCAAAGGTAACCTGCTCATGCTGGTGGGAGCTGATACCGGGCGTGATGGGTTGCACGGAGCTTCAGGGCTGGCATCGAAAGCATTTCAGGAGGAGCGGGAGCTGAGGTCAGCAGTGCAGGTAGGTAACCCATTCTTAGAGAAGCTCCTTATCGAGGCTTGCCTGGAACTGGCTGAGACTGATTGGATTACCGGTATGCAAGATTTAGGTGCTGCGGGACTGACCAGCTCGGCAGTAGAATCAGCAGCCAGGGGTGGCAGTGGCATTGAAATCGATGTGCTCAAAGTCCCGCGACGCGAAAAAGGCATGACTCCGTACGAGGTCGTGCTTTCCGAGTCTCAGGAGAGAATGCTGGTGATGGTGAAGAAAGAACATCAAGACAAGGTAAAAGCTCTTTTCGCTCGCTGGGAGCTGGACTCACAGATAGTTGGCGAGGTGACCGACGATGGTCTGGCCAGAATTAAAGAAGGTGAGAAGGTAGTTGCTGAAGTCCCAGTGAGTCTGCTGACTTCACCACCGGTCTATCGGCGGCGAGTCAAAAAGCCAGAATGGCTTAAGCAACTGCAGACCTTTGACATCTTATCAGTTCCCGATTTATCGCCGAGAAAAGCCGGTGCTACCCTACTCCAACTTCTGGCATCACCCAACATCGCCAGCAAGCACTGCGTCTATCGTCAATATGACCACCAAGTGGGGAACGACACAGTAGTGCCTCCGGGCAGCGACGCTGCCGTATTGCGCATCAAGGAAACCAAAAAGGCTATCGCATTGACTACCGACGGTAATGCCAGATATTGCTATGTGAATCCTTACCTCGGCGGCGTTATCGCGGTGGCTGAGGCAGCTAGGAACCTCGTGTGTAGTGGAGCACAACCGCTAGCTATCACCGACTGCCTCAACTTCGGCAACCCGGAGAAAGACGATGTCTACTACCAATTGAAAGAATGCATCAACGGCATGACTCGGGCCTGCCAGAAGCTCAGAGTTCCGGTCATTAGCGGTAACGTCAGCCTGTACAATGAGACCACGGGTAAGGACATATACCCTACCCCGGTGGTCGGAATGGTAGGACTCATCGATGATGTAGCCAGACATTGTACCTCTGGATTTAAAAGCGAAGGTGACTTGGTATTCCTGCTCGGCGAGATCCGAACAATTAACAGCAGCATCGGCAGCAGTGAATACCTTGAACTGATACATGGCATAATAGGAGGGAACCCCTATGTTGACTTAGAGCTTGAGAGGCGACTGCACAGGTGCTGCCTTGAAGCAGTCAAGCGAGGTCTGGTAAATTCAGCTCATGATTGCTCAGAAGGTGGGCTTGCAGTTGCTCTAGCCGAAAGCTGTTTGGTCAATCATCTCGGTTTCATTAGCGATGACTGGAAAATTGAGGCAAGACTAGATGCAACCCTCTTCGGTGAAGCTCAAGCCAGAATTATAGTTTCCCTGCCGCCGAGAGCTGCCTGGAAATTGCAACGGCTTGCTGCCCGCTGGCAGGTAGGCGCAAAAAGACTGGGCACGGTTGGTGGTACACGGCTGACAATAGAGGGCTGTATCGATTTACCGCTGGAAGAGCTAAGAGAGGCATGGTGGTATGGACTCGAGAAATGCTTGTAAAATAGTTAAGACACTTAGGAGTGGGATGCTCCCTTGCCCTTTTATCCCGATGAGATATAGGCACATTCACCCATCGGTAGCAAACCAGAAGCGGCAGATAAATGGGGAGACCGCAGGCACAAGAACCAACAATAATGGTGAACTCTAGGAGGAACTGACTTGGCCGAAATCTGTCCTTTTTCAGGAGTACGCTATAACCCGGAAATCGTCAATGACATAGCTTCGGTCATCTGTCCCCCGTATGACATCATTTCAGCGCAAGAACAGAAAGCTTACTACCAGAAAAGCCAGTACAATGCGGTACGCCTTGAGCACGCCATGGAATTTCCTGAAGACACGCAGACCGCTAACAAACATGCTCGCACCAATGCAATTTTTAACCAATGGCTGAAAGACAGGGTACTGATAATCGACCATGTACCTTCCTTCTATATCCATGAACAAAGTTTTACCTTCCAAAATGTAAGGAGAAAACGTTTGGGACTGATAGCTCGTGTCCGACTGGAGCCATGGGAAAAGAAAATCATACTGCCTCATGAAAATACCGTCCCTGGAATTAAGAGCGACCGTCTGGACTTAATGCGAGCCTGTGCCGCCAACTTCAGTCCACTTCTCGGGCTCTATGATGACCCGGGACAGAGAGTTAACAAACTCCTTATTTCTCAGACCAGCCGCAAACCAGTAATCGATGTCGCTAATGCCAACGAAACCCATAAGCTCTGGATGGCTAACGAACCTGAATTTGTCCAGAGAGTCAGCCATTTCTTAGCCTCCAAGCCCATCTATATCGCCGATGGACACCATCGGTATGAAACAGCTCTAGCCTACCGCGATGAAAGACGGCAAGATGGCTCATCAAACGGTAACGAGGCTTTCAACTTCATTATGATGACACTGGTGAGCTTTTCTGACCCCGGACTCATAGTGCTCCCTGTCCACCGTCTGATACGTGGGCTATCTTCTAGGACGGTGGGTGAACTGAAAAAACGGATAGAATCTTTTTTCGAAGTAGAGGTTGTTTCCATAGACCAGACCCATCTCGATAGTACTCGAGATGCAGTCACGAGGGTATTGGGGCTGGAGCCGGGGAATATGGTTATTCTGAGGTCCCAGCAGCCAGCGAGGCTCCAAGAAATGCTGCCTGGAGACCACTCATCTGCTTACAAAAGGCTGGACGTGAGTATTGTCCAGCATCTGCTTATCGACTGGCTGAACACGTGGGAGAGCAGCAGCAGTGTTGCTTATACCCCCAATCCAGTAGAAGCTTATCACTTAGTCGAAAGGGGTGAATATCAGCTCGCTTTTTTGCTTAACCCCATCCCAGTAACAACCATCAAAACAATCGCTGATGCTAATGACAGGATGCCTGGGAAGTCAACATATTTCCACCCCAAATTACCAACCGGTCTGGTCATCAACCGGTTGGAAGGCATTTTATGACCAGGTACACCAAACTAGCTGTCATTATCTCCTTGCTCCGTTGTCCCAATAGATTTCATAGGCGTCCCGCCCCTGCTCTTTGGCCCAGTACATGGCAATGTCGGCATTCTTGAGCAGAGCATCGACGTCTTTACCGTCCTCAGGATAAACAGCAATACCGATACTGGTCGTTATGCAGAGGTCATAACCATTCAGCGTAAAGGGCTTTCGAATAGCTTTCAGGACTTTCTGGGCAATCTTTATAGCATCTTCCAATTGAGAAATTTGTGGCAGCACCAAGACAAATTCGTCACCACCCAAGCGGGCGACCGTGTCAGTTTTGCGCACTAGACTCTGCAATCGCTCGGCAACGGCTTTTAACAAGTTATCGCCCACACTGTGCCCCAAAGTGTCGTTTACATCCTTAAATCGGTCTAGGTCAAGCATCATCACCGCCAGCTTGCTGCCACTGCGCTCCGCCTGAGCCAGCCCCACAGCTATGCGGTCATTCAATAATATGCGATTGGGCAAACCCGTTAAGGAATCATGCGTGGCGATATCAGCCAGTTTTTGCTCCAACTGCTTGTACTCAGTGATATCCCGACCAATACCCCGAAACCCTATGACATCGCCATTGGCATTCTTCAAAAGAGAGACCGAGATTTCAGCAAATCTTGTACTCCCATCCTTGCGAATTATTCGGTAACCGAAACCTCTTGACGGCTCACCGGTTCGGTAAACACGGTTGAATGCCTGATACACAGCATCGACATCTTCGTCAGCAATGAACGCCCGGTAATTCATTCCTATCAAGTCCTCTCTAGAGTACCCCAGATGATGGCAAGCTGAATCGTTAGCAAAAACTATATTACCAGCAAGGTCTACCTCAAAATAGGCATCCTGTATTTCCTCCAGGATAGTTCGGTATCTCTGCTCGGAACGTGCTAATGCCTCTTGCAGTTCCTTATACTTGGTTATATCCATGAAGCTGCCTAGAGTGGCACGCTTTCCTCCATACTCAATGGAGGTAACCCTCTCCAACACCCATATTATGTCGCCGTTTTTCTTGACGAACCTGTACTCATAAGGAAGGGAACTGCGGCCCTTCAAGCAAGCTACAGCATTGCTCCTCACCGCTTCTCTATCTTCTGGATGAACAAAGTCGAGACAATACGTCCCCAGCAACTCGTGCTCTGCGTATCCTGATAGCTCCTGAAAAAGCAAGCTGACGAACTTAAACCTTCCGTCCTGGACGATGTAAATCCCCACCCCAGCACAGCGGACTATGGCTTCCGCCAGCTCTGCCGGTTCGCCCCGTTCAAACCTATCCTCTTCATCTGCTTCCAACATTGTAGACCCTCGTCACCTTATCTTCTCACAAAAAGCCACCTAATTCAGTGTTGACATAATATACCACTTTTTGTAACTGGAATAAATAGCCCGTAGTAACTTCGTATAGTCATTTAGGTAATGCAATTTGCTGCTGCCTTAAGAAGCTTAGAGGATGAATTGAGGCTACGCTGTCTCCACCATACGTTGCCTGTATCCCGGGAAATACCAAGGTAGCTTTATAGTTTCACCAATTTGGCGGTATAGACATCGGGGATAGCCAGAATTTCCTGTTTTTGCTCCTCAGGAAGAGGCTCATCCAGAGCCAAAATCATAAGGGCAGGACCCCTGGGCTGGAGACGTGCTAACTGCATGGAACTGATATTTATATCTGCTTTGCCAGTTATAGTACCTACAGCACCAATCAGCCCGGGGCGGTCGCGATGGTCACTGAACAAGAAGTAACCACCGGTGGGTATGATGTCAGGCCAGAAATCATTTACTCTGACAATGTGAGTCTCTCCACGGAGTACTGTACCGGCGACCACAGTGATGCCAGCGTCGGTGACAACTTCCACAGTAATCAAGCTGGCATAGTTCTCACAGGTGGTCTCTTTCTGCTCTATAATTTTGATGCCGCGCTGGGTAGCTATCATAGTGGCATTGACTATATTCACTCTTTCTTCGCTTATTCCCTCCAACAAACCACCTATGACAGATGCCTTAATAGCGCTGGTATCATAGTTAGCGATTTCGCCGCTGTACTTGATACGGATACTATTTATCTGCCCTTCCATCAGCTGCCTAGCCAGGCTACCTAGAGTAGAAGCGACCTGCATAAACGGAGCCAACACAGTCAATAGCTCCGAGGGAATCTGAGGCGCATTCACAGCGTATCTAGCAGGTTGTCCTCTCAATACTGCCATAACCTGCTCTGCAACCTCAAGGGCAACAGTTGCCTGCGCCTCGCTAGTAGCAGCACCGAGATGGGGGGTAACAATAATTTTGTCACTTTTGAAGAGTATGCTATCAGTGACCGGCTCAGTGGTAAAGACGTCGATGGCAGCACCAGCTACTTTCCCTGCTTCAACAGCCTTGAACAGGGCTTCCTCATCGATAAGCTCGCCGCGGGCGCAGTTGATAATTCGCACTGTCGACTTCACCTTGCTCAGTTCTTTAGCGCCGATAAAGCGTCTGGTGTCTGAAGTTAGCGGCAGATGGAGAGTGATGAAATCAGATTCCCGTAGCAATTGGTCAAAAGAGACCAGCTCCACTTTAACACCGCGGGCGTAATCGACAGAGACAAACGGGTCATAGGCAATGAGTCGCATTTCGAAAGCTTGCGCCCGGCGGGCAACCTCAGAGCCTACATTGCCCAGACCGATGATCCCCAGGGTCTTGTTCTTGAGCTCAACACCCATGTATTCACTCCGCTGCCAGACTCCAGATTTGAGCTTAGTGTTAGCTTGAGGAATATGGCGGGCAAGAGCTAGCATCAAGGCGATAGTGTGTTCGGCAGCAGCTATGGTATTGCCTGTAGGCGCATTCACCACCACAATCCCTTGGCGAGTAGCTGCAGCAACATCAATATTATCTAGCCCAACACCAGCCCGAGCAATGACTTGAAGCTTTCTTCCAGCCTGAATAATATCAGCAGTAGCTTTGGTCTCACTACGGACTATCAATGCCTCATAGTCGCTGATTATCTCTTTAAGCTCTTCAGGCTTGAGCCCCAATTTAACATCGACTTCAGCCTGGTGTTTAAGAGCCTCTATTCCCTCATTCGCTACCGGCTCAGTAATAAGAATTTTCACGGTAATCAACCTCCCGATGGTCCCAAAGGCCGAGCCCACACAGGTTAAATCAGCCTACGAACTTGCCTGCGGTATGACTTCACCTATGGCATGTAGAACCTGTTTGATGTCGCTTTCTGTAATCCAACCAAGGTGACCGATACGAAATATTTTCCCTGCCAGACTACCCTGTCCGCCAGCCAGAACCACACCATGTTTCTCTCTGAGCAACTTCAGTAGCTTGAAAACATCCAGCTTATCTGCAGCTCTGATTGCAGTTACAGTGTCCGAAGCATACCGTTCCTCTGGGAATATAGACAATCCCAGGGACTTGACGCCATCTCGAGCCAGGGCAGCTATTCTGGCATGGCGGGCGAAGAGATTGGGCAAGCCCTCAGCCAGCATCATATCCAATGCCACAGCTAGTCCAAAGAATACGGAAACAGCCGGCGTTGTCGGTGTCTGTCCTTTCTCCAAATAGTTTTTGGCTGATGTGAAATCCCAGTAATATCGCGGCATGCTTGCCTTAGCATGAGCCTGCCAGGCCTTCTCACTCACACTAACCATCGCCAATCCCGGTGGCACCATCCAGCCCTTCTGTGAGGCTGTGACCACCACATCACACTGCCAGCTATCGACAGGTAAGTCAATAGACCCTAGCCCACTGATAGCATCAACTAAAATTAGTTTGTCAAATTCCTTGGCGATAGTACTGATTGATTTCAGGTCGTTAGTAACACCGGTTGAGGTCTCGTTATGGGTCACTAACACTGCCTTAACTCCAGGATCATCTTTCAAAGCCTTGCGAACAGCATCTGGGTCAACCGGCTTGCCCCACTCAAAATCAAGGCATTTGACTGCGGCACCGTAGACTCTGGCAATTTCGGCAAACCGGTCTCCAAAAAAGCCGCAGCAGGTAGCCAAAACCTTGTCTCCAGGTGACAGAGTGTTAACAACTGCTGCCTCCATGCCACCAGTGCCCGAACTGGTAAGCACAAAAACATCATTTTTCGTCTGGAAGACCTCTTTCAGCTTGGCTGTGACATCATGGATAATCTCGGCAAACTCTTTACCGCGGTGATTTATCATCTGTCGACTGATAGCTTTCAGAATGTCAGGGGGACATGGGGTGGGACCGGGTATTCGCAACTGCTGCATGTTTTACCTCCGTTCTCTTTTCTTTCTTCTTTTGTCACAAGTCAAGTAGAAGCAAAGCGACGCTTCCCTACCTTGATTATCTGACCCGGTGGCTCCTTGGACATATCTAAATCCTCGGTAACCGGCTGACCATCCTTTTCAATAGCACCCTGAGCTAGGAGGCGCCTCGCTTCTGAGCGGCTTTTGGTCAAGCCCGCCTTAGTTAACTCAGCTGTAAGTGTACCCCTGAGATTGATTGGTGTTTTTAGAGGCACAACCTCCTCCGGGGCTTCGCCTTTCTGAAACACCCGGGCAAAATAGCCCTCAGCTTCTCGGGCAGCTTCAGCACCATGGAATTGGGCAACTATTTCGTAAGCCAACCGCTTCTTGACAACCATAGGATTTATCGACCCGCTAGCCATCTGCTGCTTAAATTGGCGAACCTCATCATCTGGGACATCAGTCACCAATTCCAGATAATCAATGATGAGACTGTCAGGAATTGACATGACCTTGCCATAGATTTCCTTCGGCGGTTCATCAATGCCGATATAGTTGCCCAAGCTCTTGCTCATCTTCTGGTTGCCATCAGTACCGATCAGAAGTGGAACTAGGAACACCTGTT
>DTZC01000166.1 GCA_012961565.1 Dehalococcoidia bacterium | reverse complement strand
ATCAATATGAGGAGACAGATAGAAAATAGGTTCCCCGGGGGCGCTTTCTCTCTGTGGATAAAGCCTTCCCTCAACGCATCCTTCAGCTATTGCCTGAGCAAGTGGTGTGCCAGGATACACTCTTACACCCACCGCCATACCACATAAAGGGACATCGAGCCTCCTGACTCGCTCGATAGTAGTTTTGACCGTCTCTTCTGTTTCACCGGGACCACCGATAAGCAAGTCAAACATGTAGTTCAGTTCTGTCTTCCTGAGAATCAGTACCAGTTTTTCAAGCTCATTCAGGTTATGGCTGCGCCCCAGCCTGCCTAACTGCTCATCACAAAGAGAATCAACACCGAAATTGATTCCAGCACATCCAGCACGCTTCATTAGCCTAGCAAGCTCCTCATCAAACGGGATGGGTGCACAATAACAGTACCATCCTATCTTATTGCCCAGCCCTGCTTCGATTATAGCGCGACATACCTCCCTAGCATGCTCTAGAGGTAGATTAAACTCACTATCACAAAAATGAAACCAGCTTACCTCCTGGTCTACCAGGTTCTGAAGCTCTTGCACCACGGTAGAAGGCGGACGCAAACGCACTATGTTCCCTTTAGCCAATGGGTCGGCACAGAAAATGCATCGCTGGGCACAACCACGCTTTGTCTCCACACCAACCGCTGCTCCGTGCTGTTCATATCGCCTGTTATCAAAAAGACAGCGGCGCGGCGGAGGCATACGCCGCAGGTCAACAGCAACCCTGTGATTGCTGTGGATATTCCCGTCGCGCCAGTAGACTAAATTGGGCAGATGAAAGAACGTCTCATCCTTAGCCAGACACTCAACCAGGGCGAGCATCGCCTCCTCACCATCTCCAGCAATACCGGCATCAGCCCCGGTCAGCCTGAGTATGGTCTCGGGCATGACTGAGAACCCCACCCCACCAAGAACTACAAATAGCCTGCTCACCAGCCGAATCCGGGTCACAATTTCCCTGATCCAGGGGATGAAAGACTTTCTGGTGGCAAAACAGCAATCATCAGTGTTGCGCACGGACAGACCGACCATAAAGAGCTCACCTGCCTCCAGCTCCCGATTCAAAGCTGCTGACCACTCTGCTTCAAAGGCGAGGTCTAGAACACGCACCGGTACTTTAACTTGGCGGAGAGTCTCTCCCACACTTTCAAGCCCTACGGGGCTTACCGGTGGTCGTAAAGTATTGGTATTTATCAGAAGAACAGAACGCACCATATTGCTTCAAACACCACTAAGCTTCACGGTAACAATCTAGCACCTCTGCTACTTCAAAACGCTACTCATCCAAAAAAGGTATCTCCTTGGACTTTACCTCCACCACCCTTTTTCCCGTTTCCCATGCTTTATACGTTCCAGAGCCCGGCGTTGAAGTTCTTCGCTATACTGGCGCCAAGCATCCGTTTCTCCTCGTCCTGTCTTCATCTCAAAGAGACAGGTATCGTGTCCCTGCGGAATGGAATAATGGAAAAAGGCATCGAATTTGCCACGCTCCCCCCACAATTCTCGTGCTGCCTGCATAATGCCTTCGACGAAATAACGCTGCACCCGGCAATCAAAAGGGCGATAAACATCCTGATGCGGGCAGTAAAGAATATGAAAACCCGCTTCATCCTCACTCCTGATAAACGGTTCCTCTATAGAGGCATAGAGAACTTCATTAATCCAGCTAGCTATCAGCGAAGCTACTTCGATACCGCTCAAATCTGCAGGTATGTCAACATCCGCAGCCATGTCCAGAAAGACCTCTCTTCCCAGGTCATTTATGGCACGTCGGCACACCTCCTGCCCATCGGCACCGAAGCGCTTCTCGACTGCTTCCAAGATTCGCAGCACTCCCATAGCCATCATCTGTCCCCAGACAAACGTGGTCGCCGGGTCATAGTCATCACGTTTCAGGCATACAGAACGGAATTTCTCCACCGCCTTGGCAAAAGGAAACCGCAGGGCTAACCGCCGGCGGCGTTCACCTATTCTGCTCATATCCTACCTCCTCTTGTCTTAACTGGCTGTCATTACCGGGGCAGGAGCATATCGAATGGTCCCAACTCAATGGATTGCCAGTTCGACTATGGTGACCCCAAAATCCCCCTCGCCATAATCAGCAGGACGGAATGACTTAACCAGAGGATGCCCTGCTAACATCTCGTGTACCGCTTTACGTAATGCCCCAGTACCCTTCCCGTGAACAACGCGCACAGAAGACAAGCCAGCCATGAACGCCGAGTTAAGGTACTGGTCAAGCTTGGGCAGGGCTTCATGCACTGTCAGTCGCCGTATGCGCAGTTCTAAGCCCACTGCCATCAGGCTTTCCTTTCAAACTTTAAATGCAGAACCTTCCTTGTAGTCTCGGTAACCTTGACCCTATCATCAATTCGCCAACCGACCACCCATAGGATTTGCTGGGGCGAACAAACCAAGGGCACTCTATCTCGCCAGGAACGGGGAATCCGGGAATCCACCATAAAGTCCTGGAGTTTCTTGGTCTGACTCATACCCAGAGGTCGAAAGCGGTCACCAGGCCGACGGCATCTCACCATCAACTTCCCGCCTGTCTTATCCAGGTCCAGGCTGGCAGCAAAATCATCGCCATCGTCTGTTGGCTTTTTGAGTATCTCCGCCCTTACACGCCAGCCAGCAAGGTCAGTCTCACCAGGAATATTGATATTGAATGTGCCCACAATGGAGGGAAATGGACATACAGAAGCCTGTGATGACATCAAAGCCAGACGTCCATATTCCACCGTCAAGTTCAAGCCTTGCGGCAGGCTTATTCTCCTCCCCGCAGGTTTGGACAAAAAGTCTATCATTGCCTCAATATGGTCTGCCTCAATATCCTTTAGGTCACCTCGAAGCCGCTTAACCGCAAATCGAAATACCTGCCTCTGCAGGGCTTGCGGCAAAGCTGCCAGCTCATCCTTGTCTAAATAGACTATGCCTTTTTCCTCGCTGGCTAACCTGTCCCACAATAATGACACTTGCTCCTCAATAAAGGAGGCTTCATCACTGGCAATATCAGCAAGCCTGAGTAAAGCTGCATCGACGCTGGGATTATAGGTCCTGAGTAGGGGCAACAGTTCAAGACGTATACGATTTCGCAGAAAAACAGGCTCCACATTTGAAGAGTCGATGCGCGGTTCCAGCTCATGTTCCTTACAGTAATCCCACGTCTCCCGCCGGGTGACTTCAAGCAAGGGGCGCACTATTTCTAGATGTCTGCCATGTTCGCCACATCGCAACAGTGAACGCGGCTGCAGACCACTCAGCCCGGCTACGCCTGTCCCGCGCAACAGATGCAGCAGAATAGTCTCAACCCGGTCATCACGAGTATGTCCTACCACCACCTTTGTCGCGTTCATTTCTCGGGCAACTTCAGCTAAGAAATCATAGCGCACTTCCCTGGCAGCCTCTTCTAAAGAGAGACCTTTGGCGGCACGGTAATCTGCCACATCCCACCGCACAACCGTTGCTGGCACACCTAACCTGCAAGCCAGCCCCAAAACATATTCAGCGTCAGTATCAGACTCATTACCACGAAGCTGGTGGTTAAGATGAGCCACGTGCAGTTCCACACCCAAGCTTGTTCGGCACTCCACCAAAATGTGGAACAGACACACAGAGTCGGCACCCCCGGACACTGCCACGACAAGTTTATCACCCGGCACAAAAAGATTATGTTTTTGAATAAAGCT
>DTZC01000165.1 GCA_012961565.1 Dehalococcoidia bacterium | reverse complement strand
TAATGCAATTTTAACCATTCATCCGGGAGCGGGAGGTACAGAAAGTCAGGACTGGCTCTTTCCGGCGGACAGCAGCAAAGGCTGTGCATCGCCCGCGCGCTGGCCGTGGAGCCCGAGGTAATTCTTATGGACGAGCCGTGCTCTGCTCTGGACCCTATGGCTACTCTCAGGATTGAAGAGCTGATACAGGAGCTAAAAAAGAGTTATACTATAGTCATCGTTACTCATAACATGCAGCAGGCAGCGCGGGTCTCCGACTGGACCGGGTTCTTCCTTATGGGAGAGCTTATTGAGTACGGCAGCACCAGCAAGCTCTTCAGCCGTCCCACAGATAGCAGGACGGAGAACTACATAACCGGCCGTTTCGGCTAGAGGAGGAGGGCAGTGCCAAGAGCAAGTTTCGAGCGTCATCTGCGTGAACTCAAGGACGAAGTGCTGGTGCTGGGCAGTATGGTGGAAAAAGCAATAGTTCGCTCTGTAGAAGCTCTGAAAAAAAGGGACTTGGAGCTGGCGAGGCAAGTAGTAGAGGCCGACAGCGAGATTGACCAGAAGCGCTACGAGACTGAGGAGAGGTGCCTTGACCTCATCGTCACCCAACAGCCAATGGCTGGTGACCTAAGGATTATAGTGTCTGTCCTGTATATCATTGTTGACCTGGAAAGGATAGCCGACCATGCTGAGGGGATTGCCAGGATCGCCATAATGATAGGTGATGAGCCACCATTGAAGCCGTTGGTTGACATACCACGCATGGCAGAAAAAGCCACAGATATGCTGCATCGGAGCCTGGATGCCTTTATTGTGCATGATGCCGATACAGCCAGGCAAATCGTCTTTGAAGACGATGAAATCGATGCCCTTTATGACCAGGTCTTCCGGGAACTGCTCGTCTTCATGCTGGAAGACCCTCGAACGGTCACCCGGGCTACGCGCCTCATCTGGGCAGCGCATAACCTTGAGCGTATTGCCGATAGAGTTACCAATATCTGCGAGCGTGTCGTCTTTACGGTGACCGGGAAGATAGAAGAACTGGGAGTCTCAAAGTACTGATGGTTACGCTGTGTGGCCCTTTTGCTGTGCAACCTGCCTCAGTTGTTCCGGGAAGAGAGGCTCGTGCCTGATATCCACCGGTATCGGATAACGGATTCCACGTTGGTGAGTCGCCTCAAGTCCTCTAATGACGCTGTCAAGCAGGTTGGCTGGGATGGTGAAAGCCAGTTCCTCATCCTGGACCATAGCCCACACTCTATCACCGTTTCCGGGCAAGACTATCCTCGGCTGTTTAGTCTTAAACGTCTGCAAAATTCCCTCGGTGCATGTTCCACCGCGGCCGCTGAAGATGGAATTTATACTGGTGCCAGTTTCCTGTGTTGCGCCATGTACCAGCCTCATCGCCTGTGCTGGGTTACAGAACACCATAACCAGGTCGGGCTCGATTCTGGTCCTCTCTAATGGCGAGAATACCACCCCCGAGTATTCGCCATTGTTCAGCTTCGCCTGCGAGACAGTCTCTATGGTTGTCTTTGCTGCCTCATCGTTAGCAGCATAGCTCATTGCTTTCATGAAGTCGATTAAGGCGTTCTTGGCTTCAGGTTCAGACTCGCTCCACCCATAGGTGTAGGCAGCGATGGGGCAGATATTATCCTCGGCAGTCAACCCCACGGTCCAGCCATACTTGCGCGTCAGCGTAAGCCCAACACAGACGTTGGTCTGGAAACCTATGTCCTTAAGTGGGCGTCTGGTCTTTTCGGGGAAGGAATTGGCATTTTTCACCAGCTTAACAGCAATGGGAAATGTCAGTGGTCGTATCAGCCTGTTCAAAGCCTGTGCCCTGTCAGTCCAATCTTTCATGGTGTCACCTCCAGCTTGGTATTTTGATTTCTTGGTCGTTATTCCATGGCCATCATTGTAGGTAGGCTGCCAGGTAGTGTCAACGGCAGTCATACGGAGTGGGGTGGTGCTTAGTCAAGACAAAAGCGGAGAAAGATGATACAATAGCCATTGCGTTTTTGCCATGGAGGACGGTTCGTATGGTCGAAGAGATTTTGCCTGACCTCTATAAGATTGAGATCCCTCTGCCCAAAAGTCCCCTGAAAGCTCTGAATTCATATGTGATAAGGGGAGAGGGGAGGTCTCTGGTCATAGATACAGGGTTCAATCGGGAAGAATGCTTGCGTCCAATGCTAGTTTCGTTGCAGCGGCTGAATGTTGATTTAAACAGGACAGACTTTTTTATTACACACCTGCATGCAGACCACTCAGGGCTGTCGTCAACTTTAGCCACTGAGACATCAAAGGTCTATTTTAATGAGGTCGAAGTCCCTATTGTTAGCTTTGAGGGCTCAGAAGGGCGGTGGCAGGCACTATTTGCTTTCTATCGGTCTAACGGGTTTCCGCGGGACGAGCTAGAGAAGTGTTTTGAGGGTCACCCGGGTCTTCGCTATAGCCCGAGGAAAGTGGCAACCTTTACCATCGTAAAAGAAGGTGATGTAATAGGAATAGGTGACTACTGCTTCACGTGTATTGAGACCCCGGGTCACTCTCCCGGTCATATGTGTCTATATGAGCCAAATAAGAAAATCCTTGTCTGCGGTGACCACATTCTTTTTGATATCACCCCTAATATCACTTGGTGGCCTGAGTTGAACAATTCGCTCAAACAGTATCTGACGAATCTGGAAAAGGTTAGCACTCTTGAGGTGGAACTTGTTTTGCCAGGTCATCGTAGTCTCTGGAATAACCACCGGAAGAGAATTGAGGAGTTACAGGAGCATCATCGCTGCAGGCTGAGTGAGGTGCTCTCTGCTCTGGATAGTGGGTTCAGGACTGCCTGGGAGGTAGCACCTTACATAACCTGGGACATAGAGTGTAACTCCTGGGAGGAATTTCCACCGGTGCAGAAGTTTTTCGCTGTTGGCGAAACAATTGCCCACTTGAATTATCTGGAGGCAGATGGTGTGGTACGCAAGGAAATGAAGGACTCCCGTGTATTGTATTCGTTGGCGTAAGACTCTGAACTCGTAGCATACAGGAGGTGTATGTATGGATGTTATGGAAGCGATAAAAGGGCGCAGGAGTATTAGGAAGTATCGGACTGACCCTGTCCCCGAAAATGCTCTGAATGCGGTTCTGGAAGCAGCGCGTTGGGCTCCATCTTGGGCAAACACTCAATGCTGGAGGCTGATAGTGGTTCGGGATGAGGAGACGAAGGCAAGGCTGGCTGAGACACTGAGAGGTACCAGAGCGGGGAGAAGTAATCCGGCAACCGAGGCGGTAAGAAGCGCTCCTGTGGTGATGGTTGCCTGTGCTGAACGCGGACTTTCCGGTTACTACAAGAATGAGATGGGGCGGAATGTTCCCGCTACAGACAAAGGTGAATGGTGGTTTATGTTTGATGTCGCTTTGGCTATGCAGAATATAGCGCTAGCTGCATATGCTCTTGGTCTCGGCACAATACATGCTGGCTTATTCGACAGCGGCGAAGTTGCTAGGATACTGGATATCCCCGATAATGTTGCCGTCATCGAGTTGATGCCGTTGGGCTGGCCGGACGAAGAGCCAGCAGTCAGACCGAGGAAGGATATTAGCCAGTTTGTCTTCTATGATAAGTACCAGAGGTAGATAAGGGCAATGAGGTACAGCAACCGAGGTGACAGTCTAGCTCCAGTATTGGTGATAATTGTTCTCTGCTTTATGGTGTACATAATCACGATGGTGGCTGATATCTTCTTGGGTCATAGTTTGATACCGCTCCTCGGCTTCCGTCCGGCACTTCTATTTGAGCAACCATGGACCATAGTAACCAATCTCTTCGTCCACGGTGATATATGGCATCTTCTAGCCAACATGCTGACCCTCTACTTCTTTGGCAGTTTTCTGGCTAGATTGGTGGGTGCTGGCACCTTCCTCGTCATATATTTTGTCGGGGGGCTGATGGGTAACATTTTCATCTTTCTACTTCCGGGGAATCCCTTTGTGCCCACCATTGGTGCCTCAGGAGCTGTATTCGCCCTGGGGGGTACGCTAGCGGTGCTAACCCCGCGGTTGCGTGTTTATGTATTTCCTATACCAGCTCCTATGCCACTATGGGTGGCGGTAATCGGTGGCTTTGTGCTGCTGACACTTCTCACATTTTCACTACCGATATCGTGGCAGGGTCACCTCGGCGGGTTGCTTTCAGGGCTTGTAGCTGGTCTTATCCTGCGCAGACGCACACCCAGGCCCTTCTATTAAACTGACACATTATTAAGATGCACAGCCAGTTGTTCAATAGGGCAGGCTTGTATCGTCTCATTTCCGCCTTAGCTGCTGACCCCGGAGATTTCGCAACCGTCTATGCTGCACCATCTGACTTTCCGGATTTTGTACTGAAGCTATCGCTGGAGCCTGAGCACAGCGCTTGGGCTAAGGGAATAAGGTCAGCGGTTGAAGTGGATACTGTCATGAATGCGGTCAGGAGATACCAGACCGGGGTGGCTGTATACTGGAGCGAGATCGGTAACAGATATATAGTCTTACCTCCGTTTCCTATTCCCCGGAGTCAGGTCTCAGTGGGGCGACCTGATACTTCGGTTCTGAGCCAGGTGCTCGAGAGGAGGTACGTCATAGGTGTTGTGTTGGTGGCTTGGGGGTCATATGCTCTGGGGGCCTTTGATGGTGAGAGTCTAGTGGCATGGAAAACCGGCACCGGGCTGATACATAAGCAGCACAGAAAGGGGGGCAGGAGCGAGAAGAGATTTGCTCGAAGGACTGAGGAGCAGAAAAAGGATTT
>DTZC01000164.1 GCA_012961565.1 Dehalococcoidia bacterium | reverse complement strand
TTCCTTGACCGTGACCTTGAACGCATGCTCCTTCCCCGCCAATTCTTTTATCTCATAGTCAGCCGGGTATGATAAGATAAAACTTCTCTCCTCGTCTTTTGTCATGCCTTCCAACTTCTCGGCAAATCCGGGGAGTGGCAATTTGGACTCCCTAGTAACCTCGTACACAAAATCTTTACGAATTGGAAAGGGCTTGCCTTGCCTCTCCTCTGCTAAGGCAATAGTTATTACATCGCCAAATTGGACCGCCCGGTCAACAGGTATTAACATAGCATGCTGCTGGCGGAGTTGTTGGATAGCCGCTTCGATATCCCTATCATCAATTTCCACCGGCTTACCCTCGACTTTTATCCCCGCATAATCACCGAGCTTAACAGTCGGCTTAAGAGGCACAACAGCTTTAAGCACCAGTGGCTCGGTCTGGATAAGTTCAAACCGAGGTTGGGCAATCGCATCTATTTGCTGGGTTTCCATAGCTTTCTGATAAGCTTCTGGTATCAATTCCTGAAGAGCCTCTTGAAATAGAGTATTCTTACCGATATGGCGTTGCAATATATCCCTTGGCACTTTTCCCTTGCGGAAACCCGGCACTGGAACTTTCCTGACCAAGCGGCTATATGCCTGTTCAAGGTATCTATCTACCTCACTGGCATCCATCTCGATATTCAGTACCATCTGACTATTCTCAATTGGCTCTGCGGATACTTTCATGCTTTCTACTATAGAGCACTTTTCATAGCATCTTGAGCTACGCCCGAGTCATTCTGCAGATCCTTTAATTTCAGATGCAGTTCATCAAGCTGAGCTTTGGAAACAGGAGACGGAGAACTACTCATCACATCTACGGCACTCTGGTTCTTAGGAAAGGCGATTACCTCTCTAATATTCTCTGCTCCTGCCAGTAACATCACCAATCGGTCAATACCTGGAGCAATACCACCATGTGGAGGCGCACCATAGTCAAACGCTTCCAGTAAATGCCCAAACCGCTCCTGAATTTCCACATCGCTGTAGCCGAGCAGCCGAAATACTCTCTCCTGAAGTTGGCGGGTGTGAATCCTGATGCTGCCGCTGGAAAGTTCATAGCCATTGCACACAATGTCATAATGTCGCGCTCGTACCTTCGATGGGTCTATTTCCAGCAGCGGAATATCCTCTTCACAGGGAGCTGTAAACGGGTGGTGCATAGGCTCCCAATGCCCTGTTTCATCGTTCCATTCCAACAGAGGATAGCCAACTATGAATACAAAAGCTAAAAGACTAGGGTCAATCAAGCCCAGTCGACTTCCAGCCTCTCGACGTAGCTCGTCCAGCACCTTATGTACCATCTTTAACTCACCAGCCACAATCAATATTAGGTCGCCTGGTTTAGCTTCAAACTTATTGACTATTGCCTTTACCTGTTCAATGGTCAAGTATTTGGCGGCTACTGACCTGACTTTATCCAGACTTAATTCGCTTGAACAGGCATCACTATCAGGGAGCAGTGCCAATGTTATAAGCCCCTTCGCCCCATGGATTTTCGCCAGTTCGGTTAACTCCTCCAACTGCTTATGAGAATAACCAGCGCAACCGGGTAAGCATATACCCTTGACCCTGCCACCGCTAGAAATAGCGGAACGGAAAACAGCAAAGTCGGAGCTAGCAACAATCGTGGTTAGGTCTCTAAGCTCTAGACTGTAAAGATGAAATTTCTGACTCTATCTTTCTTTTTTTTCTGTGATGCCGCTGCGTCTCATCACTGTGGTAGGGTTTGCCCTTTTTGTTTTGTCTCTGCTTGGTATTGTATGGATCGTATTTGAAAAACTCTTTTTTGGAAATCCGGTTCAGGGTTGGG